>JAYVNF010000514.1:0-2658 GCA_043758575.1 Rhodoferax sp. | reverse complement strand
GATGCCGTGCCAGGCCTGCACGGCGTGCTGGCGGGCTGCCAGGCGCTATCCGAGCAGGTCTGCCAGATCGACAGCAAGGACCTGGTGGAGGGCGATTGGGTGGCCTTGTGGGCCCGTGCCAGCCACCATCTGACCCAGTCCGATGTGGCCGGCGTGGTGGTGACCCACGGCACCGACACGCTGGAGGAGACGGCATACTTTTTGGCGCGCACCGTCCCCGCTGCCTTGCTGGCCCACAAGGCCCTGGTGCTGACCTGCGCCATGCGGCCCGCCAGTTCCCTGGCGCCGGACGGCCCGGCCAATATGGCCGACGCCGCCAGCGTTGCGCTCAGCCCCGGCGCACACGGCGTAATGGTGGTGTGTGCCGGAAAAATTCATGGCGCGGTGCAGGTGCAAAAAGTGCATCCTTACCGCGTGGATGCTTTTGATTCTGGCGAGGCGGGCGCTGTCGGTGTGGTGGAGGAGGGGCGGGTGCGGCTGTTCAAGGGTTGGCCTGAGCCGCAGGAGCCGCAGCACGAGCTGGACCTGGCTTACCTGCGGGCCCAGGGCTGGCCCCGGGTAGAGCTGCTCACCAGCCATGCCGGCGCCAGCGGCGCCTTGGTGCATGCACTACTGCAGGCGCCGCAAGCAAAAAATCCTCTGCGGGGAATCGTGGTGGCAGGAACCGGCAACGGCACGCTTCACAAGGACCTGGAGGTCGCCTTGCGCGAGGCCCAGACTCAGGGCGTTCGGGTGCTACGGACCAGCCGCTGCGCCTATGGCCAGTTGGTGGGCGGCTCTGCTGTGGCCAGCACTGGGGCTTTCGTCGCCAGTACCTTGTCTGCAGTCAAGGCGCGCATTGGCTTGATGCTGGACTTGGCCGGCGGCCAATAGAAGGCGGGTCTGGGGCGCCTACCTGGAAGCAACAAAAAAGGCCGCGTCAGCGGCCTTTTTTTCAGCGTCGCAAGGCTTATTTGGACAGCGCTTCAAACACCCGTGCGGTGATGGCGTCCACATCGCCCATGCCGCTGATGGCCCGGTACTTGGGGGCAGATGCGGCATCTTTTTGCGCCCATTCCGAGTAGTACTGCACCAAGGGGCGGGTTTGTGCGCTGTACACGTCCAGACGTTTCTTGACGGTCTCTTCCTTGTCGTCTTCGCGCTGGATCAGCGGCTCGCCGGTGATGTCGTCCACACCCGCCACCTTGGGTGGATTGAACTTGACGTGGTAGGTGCGGCCGGAGGCGGCATGCGAGCGGCGACCGCTCATGCGCTCGATGATGGCCTCAAAGGGCACATCAATTTCCAACACGTAATCGAGTTGCACGCCAGCCGCCTTCATGGCGTCCGCCTGGGGCAGGGTGCGCGGGAAACCGTCGAACAAAAAGCCATTGGCACAGTCGGGCTGCGTCAGTCGTTCCTTGACCAGGTTGATGATGAGCTCATCGCTCACCAAGGCGCCGGAGGCCATGACGGCTTTGGCTTCGAGACCCAGCGGCGTGCCAGCCTTGACTGCTGCGCGCAACATATCGCCGGTGGAAATTTGTGGAATGCCGTACTTCTGGCAAATGAATGTGGCTTGTGTGCCTTTGCCAGCGCCGGGTGCGCCCAACAGAATCAGTCTCATGGAACCCCTCTTTTTTGTTTGAACAGTGTGTGTTGCAACGGCGTGCATGCCGTGCTGTTGGATGTGAAATTCTCTTCTGAGAATAGCATGGCGGGCCTATGCGCTAACTTACAGGCTCAGCGTGTTGGGCCAAGCGCCGCAAAAATTTTTCGCACCCGCTCCAGGTCCTCTGGCGTATCGACCCCGGCACCCGGTGCGCTGTTGCTGGTGTGCACGGCAATCTGGTAGCCGTGCCAGAGTGCGCGCAGTTGCTCCAGCGCTTCGGTGATTTCAATCGGCGCCTGTGGCAAGGTCGGGAAGCGGCGCAAAAACCCAGCCCGGTAGGAATAGATGCCGATGTGGTGCAGCGGCGCCGGTTGGGCCAGCGTGCGTATGCCGTCGGCATAGCCATCGCGCCACCAGGCAATCGGCGCCCGGCTGAAATACAGTGCCATGCCGGCCGCGTTCAGCACCACCTTGACCACATTGGGATTCTGGAAGTCCTCCACCGTCTCAATCGCGTGGGCGGCGGTCCCCATGCTGGCGCCGGCTCGGTTGGCCAACAGATCCGCCACTGCCAGCACCAGCGCCGGGTCTATCAGTGGCTCATCACCTTGCACATTCACCACGATGTCTTCATCGGCCAAGCCCAATAGATCACAGGCTTCGGCCAGGCGGTCACTGCCGGAGGCATGGTCCACGCGCGTCAGCACGGCTTGCACGCCATGCTGCGCGCAGGCTTGCACAATGCTGGCGTCGTCGGCAGCCACCACAATGCGCGCAGGCTGCTGCAAACCCTGGGCCACGCGCTGGGCCACGCGCACCACCATGGGCACACCCGCAATATCTGCCAGCGGTTTGTTGGGCAGGCGGGTGGAGGCCAGGCGGGCCGGAATCAAAACGGTAAAGGCACGGCCTGGCGCAGAGGTGACAGCCCCAAGGGGCAGAGCGACGGACTTCATTGCCGGCTCAAAGGCCCAGCTCGGCGTCAGTCAGCGTACGCGCCTCGGTTTCCAGCAGGATGGGAATGCCGTCGCGCACCGGGTAGGCCAGCCGGGCCGAGCGGGAGATCA
>JAYVNF010000513.1:0-2658 GCA_043758575.1 Rhodoferax sp. | reverse complement strand
CAGCGGGATTTTCTGCGACACGCCGATATGGTCGTCCTGCGGCAAGAACACCAGCAGGCGCCCTGCAATGCTGATCTGGGTGGAAAGCCGCGCACCTTTGGTGCCTATGGGGTCCTTGATGACCTGCACCATCAGGGACTGGCCCTCAAACACCTGCTTCTCGATCGGGATCTGCGCCGACGCAGTACGTGCCGCACTAATGGTCTCGCCCTCGGCCGGCGGATGCCAGACGTCGGCCACATGCAAAAAGGCCGCGCGCTCCAGGCCGATGTCAATAAAGGCCGACTGCATGCCCGGCAGCACGCGTGCCACCTTGCCCAAATACACATTGCCGACCAGGCCGCGCTCCAGCGTGCGCTCCACGTGCAGCTCCTGCACTGCTCCGTGTTCCACAATGGCCACGCGCGTCTCCTGCGGCGACCAGTTGATCAGAATGTCTTGTGCGGGCATCAGGCGAGTCTCTTGAGCAGTTGGGCAGTTTCAAACAGTGGCAGGCCCATGATGCCAGTGTAACTACCGCTGATGCGGGAGATAAAGGCCGCCGCCAGGCCCTGCACCGCATAGGCACCAGCCTTGCCCATGGGCTCGCCGCTGGCCACATAGGCGCTGATTTCGGCGTCGCTCAAAGTGGCGAAGGTGACGCTGGACTCGCTGCAGGCCTGCAGCAGCTGCGCGCCCTGCCCTGCGCTGATTCCCAGGGCCACTGCCGTCATCACGGCATGGGTCTGGCCGGACAAGACACGCAGCATGCGCTGCGCATCCTGGGCGTCAGTCGGCTTGGCGTAAATGGTCTCGCCCAGCGCCACCGTGGTGTCCGCGCACAGCACCGGGGCTGCGGGCAGACCACGGGCTTGCAGGCGCTGCAGGGCGGCAACCAGCTTCAGGCGCGTGACCCGCTGCACATAGGTGCTGGGGCTCTCGCCGGCGAGGTGATCTTCCAGCGCTTCGGCGTCTTCTTCAGGGCCGGCCAAGAGCTGTTCGTGCTTAACGCCCAGCTGGGTCAGCAGCTGGCTGCGCCGGGGGCTTTGGGAAGCGAGGTAGATAAAGGGGTACATGGTGTTGCCTTGGGCCGCAGGGCAAGCGGCCTACTCGCGGTGATAGGGGTGGTTGGCGTTGACCGACCAGGCCCGGTACAACTGCTCAATCAGCAGCACCCGTGCAAACGCATGCGGCAGGGTCAGGTCCGACAGTCGGATGCGTTCATGGGCGGCTTGCTTGAAGGCCGGGTCCAGCCCATCGGGCCCGCCAATCACCAGGGCCACGTCGCCACCACCGAGCTGCCAGTCGGTCAAGCGAGCGGCCAGGGCCATGGTGCTGAGGTTGGTGCCGCGTTCGTCCAGCACCACGATGCGCGTGCCTTTGGGAATGGCTGCTTCGATGCGCGCGCGCTCGGCCGCGTACAGCGTGTCCAGGGTCTTGGAGCCGCGCGGCTCGGTCTTGACCGCCTTGAGCTCGACTTTGAGCTCATGCGGAAAGCGCTTGACGTAATCGTCCCAGGCAGTTTGCGCCCAGTCGGGCACTTTGAGCCCGACCGCCACAATCAGCAGCCGCATGGCGCGGCTCAGGCCTTGCGGCTAACCGTCTTCTTGGCGGCGGGCTTGCGCACTTCGGCTTTTTTGGCCGCCACGCGGGCCACGGTCTTGGCCGGCGCCTTGACCACCAAAGTTTTGGCGGCCACTTTGCCGGTGGGTGCCTTGGCTGCAGGGGTCTTACCTGTAGGAACTTTGGCCGCTGGCGACTTGCTGGCAGGCGATTTGGTAGCGGCGGATTTGGTAGCGACCGGCTTGGCAGCAACCTTCTTGGCAGGTGTTGCCGGTCCGCGCGTAGAGGTGGAAATCTGGCTGGTCTTGGGCGCCGTTTTAGCCGTGCTCGTGGCAGAGGCTTTGCCGCCCGCCTTCTTGGCAGCCGCCGCCTTCACCGCATCGTTCTTCTTCACCTGCGCCTTGGACGGGAACACCTCGGCCACACCCTTTTTGGCAGCGCTGGAGCGCTTCAGGGTGGCCGGTGGCACGCCCTTGGTGACCACGGCAACGTCCTTCTCGGGCGCCGCTGGCTTGGCCGAGCCCAGCTTCAGGCGCACCGGCTTTTCGCCCCACAGCTCTTCGAGGTGGTAGTACTGGCGGAAGTTGGGTTGCATGATGTGCACCACGGCCTGGCCGCAATCCACAATGATCCATTCACCATTGGTCTCGCCCTCGACGCGCGGCTTGGGAAAGCCGGCTTCGCGCACGGCATCGCGCACGCTGGCGGCCAGGGCCTTGGTCTGGCGGTTGGAGGTGCCGGAGGCGATGATGACGCGTTCAAACAGTGCCGACAGATGCTCGGTGTCAAACACCACGATGTCCTGCGCTTTCACATCTTCAAGGCCATCAACAATGGCGCGCTGGAGCTTTTGGGTGTCTTTTTTGGCAACGGTAGGTGTGGTCATCAGGCGGCTTGGTAAAGGTGGTGTTGGTCAATATAACGCGCAACGGATTCAAAAACCAGAGTTGAAACACCCTGGCCGTGCGCGACAAGGTCACGCACCGCAGTGGCATTCAAGGGGCTGGTGGGCATTTGCAGTCTCTGCAGCGCAATGCCGAGAGGCTTTGGCGAATCAGGGTTCGGACTTGCAGCCGCAAGCGATTCAGAGCGCGAAGCTACACAAATTATAGCAGC
>JAYVNF010000512.1:0-2667 GCA_043758575.1 Rhodoferax sp. | reverse complement strand
AAGCCGGCGTGAGCGACCCGGACTGGCTCGGCGCCATCGCCCAACACCATGAGCGCAGCGACGGCAGCGGTTACCCCAAGGGGCAAAAAGAGCTCAGTGAAATGGCGGTGGCCCTGCGCGTGGCCGATGTGTTCATGGCCAAGATCAGCCCGCGCGCGCTGCGCGATGCGCTGACGCCGCAACAGGCGGTGCGCCAGCTCTACACCGAGGACGCCGGCGGCCCGCTGTCCACCTCGGTGGTTAAGCAGTTTGGCCTGTACCCACCGGGCGATTATGTGAAGCTGGCCTCGGGCGAGTCCGCCATCGTGGTGCAGCGAACCGCCAACGCCAAGGCGCCCATCGTCGCCGCCATTACCGACCGTGCCGGCCTGCCGGTGGCCAAAACCCTGCGCCTGGATACCAGCCTGAAGGAGCACGCCATTGTTGGCGTGGTCAGCGACAAGGGCATGCTCAAGCGGCTGGCGCCGGAGCGCTTGTACGGTTTTGTTGAAGTGCCCCCAGCATGAAGACCGCACTAGTCAGTCCACCAGACTGTGCTCCATGGCGTAGCGCATCAGCTCGGCCAGATTGGTGAGCTGCAGTTTTTCCATCATGCGTACCTTGTAGGTGCTGACGGTCTTGTTGCTGATGGCCATTTGCCGAGAGATCTCCTTGAGCCCCAGACCCGCCATCAGCAGGCGTAGCACCTCGCGTTCGCGCTCGGACAGCAGGCTGTGCAGCGGGCGCTCGGCGCTGGCGTCGAAGACCATTTTTTGTGCCAGCTCGTGCACGATGTAATTGCCGCCAGCGGCCACCGTGCGCATGGCCGTCAGCAAGATATCGGGGTTGCAGTCCTTGGTGATGTAGCCGCTGGCACCGGCGCGCAGCATGCGCGTGGCCACCTGCGGCTCGCTGTGCATGCTCAGCACCAGAATCGCCAGGCCGGGTTGGTGGGTCTTGATGCGCGCTATCAGATTGGCACCGCTGATGCCCGCCATGTTCAGGTCCAACAAAACCAGGTCCAGGTCTTTGTAGCGGTGCAACACCTCCAGCACATCCAACCCGTTGGTGGCCTCAGCCACCACTTCGATATCGGGCAGCAGCGAAAAAATCTGTGTCAGCCCGCTGCGCACAATCGCATGGTCATCGGCCAGCAGCAACCGGATCATGCCGCGCTCTCCCGCATCGGCCGGGTATAGGGAATGGACAGGCCAATGGTGGTGCCCTGGCCGGGCGCACTGACGATGTCCAGGCGCCCACCCAAAGCGAGTGCACGCTCCTTCATGCCCAGCAGGCCAAAGGTGGTAGGCATGCCCTTTTTTTGCGGATCGAAGCCCTGCCCGTTGTCCTGGATCTCCACGCCCAGACGGCGGCCGCTGACGCCAAAGCAGACCCGTACCTGGTCAGCCCGGGCATAGCGGCCGATGTTGGTAAGCGACTCCTGAACGATGCGAAACACCACAATCGAGCGCGCCTCGTCCAGCTCGATCTGCGGCTCGAGGGTGTCGAGTGTGCAGCTCACGCCGCTGTGTTTGGCAAAGTCCTTGCACAACCAGTCCAGCGCCAGGTACAGCCCCATGTCCAGCGCCACCGGGCGCAAATTGCTGGCCACCCGGCGCACGCTCTGGATGGCCTTGTCCACCAGCGCGCGCATGTCCAGCACCTTGGCCTGCAGGGCTGCATCCTGCGCGCCAAAACGCATGGCGATGAACGAGGTTTCCATGCGCAAGGCGGTCAAGGTCTGGCCCAGCTCGTCGTGCACCTCGCGCGCGATGTGCTTGCGCTCGTTCTCGCGCGCGGCCTCGTTGTTGGCCACCAGTTCGCGCAGCTGGGTCTTCTTGTTCTCCAGCGCACGGTTGAGCTTTTGCAGGGCCGCCTCGGCTTGCTTGCGCTCGCTGATGTCGGTCTCGGCCGCAATATAGTGAATGACCCGCCCGGCGGCATCCAGCACGCTGGAGATCATCAGCCAGGACATGTAAAACCCGTTGTCCCTGTGCTTGGCCCATACCTCGCCCTGCCAGGTGCCGTGCTTTTCAATGGTCTGCCACATGGAACGGTAAAAGGACGCACTGTGTTTGCCGGAACGCAGGAACTCCGGCGTGCGGCCCACTGCAAACTCGGCCGTGTAGCCGGAGATATCGACAAAGGCCTGGTTGACCTTTTGGATCACCTGGTTGGCATCGGTCACCATCAAGCTGATGGGCGTCTCGAAGGCGACGGCCGCAATGCGCATCTGGTTTTGCATGTGCTTGCGTTCGCTGACATTGGTCTCCATGCCGCATATGGCATAGATGTCCCCGCGCTCGTCGCGAATCGGCACCTTGACCGAGGCATAGGTGTGCATGCTGCCATCGGCGTGCGGCACCACCTCCTCGACCTCGCAGCTTCGACCGCTGGACAACACCCACTGGTCGTGCTCCTGGTAGCGTCTGGCCAATTCCAGCGGAAAAAAGTCGAAGCATGTTTTTCCCAGCACCTCAGCTCTGGGCAGGCCGTGCACCGTCTCAAACTGGCGGTTGACGTGCAAAAAGTCACCCTGCAGATTCTTCATGAAAATCACGGTGCGGGTGTTCTCGGTGATGGCGCGCAGCTTGGCCTCGCTTTGTTCGAGCTGCAGGCTGGCGTTCACCCGGTTGATGATGTTGCGCAGGGTGCCAATGATGCGCAGGGGCCGGCCATGGGGGTCGC
>JAYVNF010000511.1:0-2680 GCA_043758575.1 Rhodoferax sp. | reverse complement strand
GGTGCTGCTGGACGCGGGTGCCAGCGTGTCTGGCGTGTTCACCTCCAACCGCTTTTGTGCCGCCCCGGTGCAGCTGTGCCGCGAGCACTTGGCCACGGGCCAGGGCATGCGCGCCATGCTCATCAATACCGGCAATGCCAATGCTGGCACCGGTGCCGACGGCCTGGCCCGGGCGCAACGCAGCTGCGAGGCGCTGGCCTCGCGTTTGGGTATTGCGGCCGAACAGGTGCTGCCCTTCTCTACGGGCGTGATCATGGAGACACTGCCGGTAGAGCGCATTGAAGCCGGTCTGGACGCGGCGATTGCCGATGCTTCGGCGAACCATTGGCTCAAGGCGGCCGAAGGCATCATGACCACCGATACGCAGCCCAAGGCCTTTGGTGCACAGGGCATGGTCGGCGGCACATTGATCAGCGTGTCCGGCATCAGCAAGGGCGCCGGCATGATCCGCCCCAACATGGCCACCATGCTGGGCTTTATTGCCACCGATGCCTGCGTCGATCAGAGCGTTATGAAGCAGCTCTCACAGGAACTGGCCGAAGGCTCGTTCAACCGCATCACCGTGGACGGCGACACCTCCACCAATGACTCGCTGGTGGTGATTGCGACCAACAAGGCCGGCAACGCAGTGATTGATTCACTGGCCACTGCCGACGGCCAAGCGCTCAAAGCGTTGATGCTGGACGTGGCGCGCAAATTGGCCCAGGCCATTGTGCGTGACGGCGAAGGCGCTACCAAGTTCATCAGCGTGGTGGTGCAGGGCGGGCGCGATACCGAGGAGTGCCGCAAGGTGGCCTATGCCATTGCCCATTCGCCCCTGGTCAAGACCGCTTTCTACGCCTCCGATCCCAACCTGGGCCGCATCCTGGCGGCCGTGGGTTACGCCGGTATTGACGACCTGGACCAGACTGGTATCGAGCTATTTCTGGACGACGTGCATGTCGCCACCCAGGGTGGCCGCAACCCGGCCTACCGCGAGGAAGACGGCCAGCGCGTTATGAAGCAAAGCGAGATCACGGTGCGCGTGGCGTTGGGCCGCGGTGATGCGACAGAGACCGTGTGGACCTGCGACTTCAGCCACGAGTACGTGACGATTAATGCGGACTACCGTTCTTAAATTTCACTGCTTATGAACGATAAATTTGACGCCTTCCTGGCGCGCGCCGAGCTGTTCATGGCGCGGGTCGAGGCCTCCTTGCCGCATGGCCTGACCGAGCCCGACTGGAGCGAGTCGATCGCCTTTCGCTACCGCCGCCGCTCCTCCGGTCAGGGCATTCTTTCGACCGTGCACCACGTGGGCGCTATGAACCTGGCGGACCTCAAAGAGATCGACGTCCAGAAGGAAAAAATCCAGCGCAACACGGCGCAGTTTGTACGCGGTGCCACCGCCAACAACGTGCTCCTGACCGGCGCCCGTGGCACCGGCAAATCCTCGCTGATTCGTGCCTGCCTGCATGCCTATGCAGCCCAAGGTCTGCGCCTGATCGAAGTCGACAAGGCCGATTTGGTGGACCTGCCCGACATCGTCGAGCTGGTGGCCCAGCGTCCGGAAAAATTCATCGTGTTCTGCGACGACCTGAGCTTCGATGAGGGCGAGCCCGGCTACAAGGCGCTCAAATCCGTGCTGGACGGTTCGGTCTCCGCCAACACGGCCAATGTGCTGGTCTACGCCACCAGCAACCGCCGCCATCTGCTGCCCGAGTACATGTCCGAAAACCTCACCTACACGCACACGCCCGAGGGCGAGGTGCATCCGGGTGAGGTGGTGGAAGAAAAGATTTCGCTCTCCGAGCGCTTTGGCCTGTGGGTTAGCTTTTATCCCTTCACCCAGGACGAATACCTGCACATCGCCGCCCAGTGGCTGATGGTGCTGGGTGTGCCTGCCAGTGAAATCGAAACCGCCCGCCCCGAGGCCCTGCTGTGGGCGCTGGAGCGCGGTTCGCGCAGCGGCCGTGTGGCCTGGCAGTTTGCGCAGGACTACGCCGGCCGCAAGACCGCGCCATGAACGCGGCGGCGAGTGCCCAGCCCCTGGTGGCAGACGCACACGCCGAGCGCGTGGGTGGCCCCAACCGCCCCATCACCGAAGTCGCCGTGGGTGTGCTGGTGCGCACCGATGGTGCCTTCCTGCTCACCTCCCGCCCGGTTGGCAAGGCCTATGCAGGCTACTGGGAATTTCCCGGTGGCAAGCTTGAAGCCGGTGAGTCGGTGGAGCAGGCCCTGCGCCGTGAGTTGCAGGAGGAGCTGGGCATAGACATCGGTGCCGTCACCCCCTGGCGCGTCGAGATGGTGGACTACCCGCACGCCCTGGTGCGTTTGCATTTCTGCAAGGTCTTTGCCTGGAGCGGCGAGTTGCAGATGCGCGAGGCGCAAAGCTTCTCCTGGGAGCAGCTGCCGGTGCAGATGCAACCGGTCCTGCCGGGCACGGTGCCGGTGCTGCAATGGTTTGCGGCGGAGCGGGGTTTTGCAGACGCCACCCATCGGGCGTTGGACGCCCGTTAGATGAGGCACAGGCGAGCGCTACTGCAGCTTGGGGTCGCCGTAAAACTCGTCTTCCGGCGGCGCCTCGGTGGGTACGCGAAAAGCTTCACTGGCCCAGGCGCCAAAGTCCAGGTTCTTGCAGCGCTCGCTGCAAAACGGCCGAAACGCATTGCTCGCCGCATACACGCTCTTGCCACCACAG
>JAYVNF010000510.1:0-8404 GCA_043758575.1 Rhodoferax sp. | reverse complement strand
TCCAGAACGCCGCCAGCACGGCCACCAGCAACGCAAAACCACCCGAGACCATGAGTGTGCTGTGGATCTGGCCAATGGCGAGCGATGCATCCAACTTCGCCTGTTGCATCTGCTCGGCCTGGAAGGCAATCAACGCATCCACCGCAGCAAAGTATTTTTGCTCCAGCGCTGCCAATTCCGTCTGCAGAACGATCTTGGCCATTTCCTGTGAACTGGAAGAGGCCTGACTTATGAATTTTTGACTCACGGGCAGGTACTGGTTGCGCACCTCCTCCAAGGCCTTTAGCAACGCCCGACCCTTCTCCGATTTGAAGCTCGGATCGATCTTGGCCAGCAACTCCGAGTTGTCTTTTTTTAGAGCCGCAATGGTGTCGCCAGTTTTCTTGATGTCATCCGCATCGGACAGCAACAGCAGGTCCCGCTGCAGCCGGGCCGACTCCTTGAGCCGGTCGTTAAAGGTATGCAGCGCACTGATCTTGGGATAGCGGTTGTCCACCACATTCTCAAAGGCACGCTCGGCTGCGCTGGCCTTGTAAAAGCTGAGCGCGCCCATCAGCACGATCAGCAGGCCCAGCACGCCAAAGCCCAGTTTCAGCAGGGTGGCAATCTTGGTATTCGAAGTATTCATGGGTTTTCCAACGGTTCTATTTATGTGGTGAATACGGTCAGCACGCCGGTGTAGCCATACAGATGGTCATAGGCGATTTCGCCACCGGCAAAAAACCCCACCAGCGGCACATCGCCCAGGGCCTTGCGTACCAGTTGCAGCTCGGCACTGGGGCCGCCAAAATGCGGCCCGCCGCGCCCGGTGCAGCTCACGTACACGGCGCCGGAAATGCGCCGTGCCGGGTGCGGTGCGGCCTCCAGCTCGGACTGTGCCAGTGCCGCAGCGGTCTGCAGCGGCATGTCCTGCGGCTCCAGCTCTTCGCGGATTTCGGCGCACACCCGCATCAGGTCGGCGCGGGCGGCCTGGGTGTTGCGCTGGCAAAAGGCCATGCGCGTGCCGGCGTGTACCAGATCGGCCACGGCCACGCCGCGGCGCGCCGGGTCCAGCCCGATGATGTGGCGCACCGTCACGTCGTTGCCAAAATTGCCGGTCTGGCGCACCGGCTCACCGTCCGCACCGGCCAGGCCCACCAGGGTAGAACGCACGGTTTGCAGGGCCTCCTGCGGCTGCTCCAGCGAGATCTGCAGGTCGGCCAGCAGCACGTCCAGCGCCGCCTCGCCATCGAGCTCCAGAATCAGGTTGTGCTCGGCCGCAGTGATGGTGCGGGCCTTGGAGACCGGCTTGCAGCCCTGGGTCACGCGCGACACCAGGCCCACTTGCGGGCCAAAGGCGACACCGCTCAAGCCCCCGCTAAAGACACCGCTGGCCGCGCCCTGGCCGCTGATGTTGCCGTCGCCGGCAATGGCAAACTGCACGCTGGCCGAGCGGCTGGAGGACAGGCCGCCAAACAGAAAGCCGGCATCGGTGCGGTGTGCCAGTTCATGAATGAGCTCGCCCACATCGGGTGTGGCGCCATCGGCATGCACCAGCGCGCTGTGCATCTCGAAACCCAGGCCCAGGGGCGCCACGCCGGAAAACACCCGGTACTGGTCGCTGGGCAATTCCAGCAGCATCACGGCCAGGGCTGGTTCGTCGAAGTACTCCACATTGTTGGAACTGATGCCCACCCCCACGGTGCCCGACCAGTCGGTCAGCAGAGGCAGCTCGGCACTGAGGTACTCCAGAATGTCCTGGGCCTGGGCCGCGTAGTGGTCGGTGATGTAGAGCAGCGCCAGCGTGGGATTGGCGGCGTAACCATGCAGGGCCATTTGCGCGCGCAGCTGCGCCAGCACCAGGGCGGCCGCCATTTGCCACTGCGGGTGCGTGGCATGTCCATAGGGAAAAAGTTTCATGCGCCAGGCCCCTGCCAGGGCCGCTTATTTGTGTGTGGTTTTGCGGGCTGCTGTTTTGCGTGGCGCAGCCTTTTTGGCAGCCGGCTTTTTAGCTGCAGCCGTGGCCGCGCGGCTGGCCTGCTGGGCCATGCCGGCAGCCACTTTCTTGCCCATTTCCATGGCCGAGCTGGCGCCCACGTCCTTCAGGGCGCTGGCGGCAATGTGCTGGAACTGCTGGGCCAGCGAACCCCACAGCTGCAGCGGGTCCACCATGCCTGCGGCACCAGCCGTGCCGGCCTTGGCGTCGGCCGGGCTTGCATCCGCCTCGTTGGCCTTGGGTGCCGGCTTTTCGGGGGCTTTTTCAGGTGCTTTTTCGGCCGGCTTATCGGCGGCCTTGGGCTTGAAAGCATTGGCCAGATCGGCCAGGTTGAAGTTCATGCCCTTGAGTGTGGCCAGGGTCATCTTCTGCACCTCCAGCGCCTGGATGGTGGCACTCAGGGCGCGCGAATTTTGCTCCAGCCAGAACTGCACGTTCTTGAGCTCTTCGATGCGCTTGTCCAGCTCTTCCACATTCAAGGTAGGCGCCACCCAGCTGCCCAGATTGGGCATCTGCGGAACGCTGGCACCGGCCCCCTTGGCGAGGTTTTGCAAAAAGTCAAAACCGGGAACAAACTTGCCGAATCCGGCTGCGTCCGAGTCGCTCATGGTGTCTCCTTGGGGCTATTGGTAAGGGGCTTGAAGCCTGGGTCCCACTGTACTCCATACCGACTCCCAAAATGCCGCGCGGCTACTCCTGCGGCTGGAATCGGATTGGCACGTCCACGGCCATTTCCTGGGCCACACCGCTGCTCTTGCCCGGGACAAAGGTCCAGGCCAACACCGCCTCGCGCGCGGCCTGGTCCAGGCGCTCGAAGCCGCTGCTGGATTTGATGCTGACCTCTTTGACCCGCCCGGCCGCCGTCACCAGAACGTTGAGCAGTACCACGCCCTGCTCGCCCAGACGCTCACTGCGGCGCGGATAGACCGGCTTGGGGTTGTGCAAATAAGCCGCGTTGCTGGAAGGCAGGTCCACACGCGCTGCAGCCGCAGTGCCCGGCATGCCGGCGGGCGCTGGTGACGCAGTCGCGTTGGCATTCGGGTTGGCATTTGCGCCTGCGCTTGCACTGCCGCCGGCAGCGTGTTGCGGGCCGGTGGCGGCACTGCTGGCCGAGGGGCCATCGGCGGACAGCGTGGCTTGCACCGCCGCAGCTGCGGGCGGAGGCGGTGCCAACACAGCGGCCACTGCGATCGGCGCGGGACGTTGCAGCGCAGGCGGCGGGAGCGCGGCGGTGGTGGTGGCTGGCTGCACCGGTCGCTGCGGCGCCAGCGCCTGCACGGGCGGGGCCTTGGGTCTGGCTTCGGGCAGGGCCTGCGCCAGCACCACCACCTGCAAGCGCGCCTCCGGCGTCGGTGGGGCTGGGTGTTGCAGCACACCGACCCACACAGCCCATAGCACCAGCGCATGCAGCAGCAGGCTGGCAAGTGCACTCAGGGTCAGGCGATGGGAAAAAGCAGAAGGCAACATGGGATTCAGGCCCGCATTGTCGCCCAAGCTATGCGGGCAAGCTCGGGCCTAGTTGCCGTAGCTGACCCGGTAAATGGCGCCTGCATGGTCGTCAGAGATCAGTAGCGAGCCATCCGGCAACACCGCCACATCCACCGGACGACCTGTGTAAGTGCCGCTTTCCGGACGCAACCAGCCCTGGGCAAACACCTCGGATGTATTGGCCCGCCCGTCGGCCTTGAGCGAGACAAAGTTGACCAGCGCGCCACTGGGCGGGCTGCGGTTCCAGGAGCCATGGGCGGCGACAAAAATGCCGCCCCGGTAGCGGGATGGAAACATGCTGCCGGTGTAGAAGACCATGCCCAATTGCGCCTGGTGTGCCGGGAACTCGATCTCGGGGAAGACGGCATTGGCCGGCTCTGGCATGTCCCGCAGGTCCGCCGCCACCGCCGAGCCGGCCACCTTGTAGTGGCCGTTCCAGTAGGGGTAGCCAAAGTGCTGGCCGGCGCGGGTGCTGCGGTTGAGCTCACCCGGCGGCACATCGTTGCCCAGGCCATCGGTCTGGTTGTCGGTCCACCACAGCGTGCCGTCCTGTGGATTGAAGTCCTGGCCCACCGAATTGCGTATGCCACGGGCATAGATTTCGCGGCCACTGCCATCCAGCTGCATGCGCAGTAGGGCGCCCACGCCCAGGCGTTCGAGTTCCTGGTATTTGTCGGCCGGCGGCACGTTGTAGGGCTGGCCCACGGTCACATAGAGCTTGTTGTCCGGGCCGACGCGGCAGGTGCGCGCACCATGGCCAGCGGAAATGTATGTGGGTGGCGCCAGCTGGCCCTGGGGCACGATGTCGCCCACTGTCACCTGCGGGCTCTCAAAGGACGACTCGGCCGCAGGAAAGATGCGCACGCGGTTGATTTCGGCCACCACCAGGGCGCCGTCCCGGCTCCAGCACACGCCGTTGGGGCTCTTGAAGCCCAGCGCGGGCGCAAAGGCCCTGACCGCGCTGGCCACGCCGGTGTGCTGGCGGTCTGTCACTGCCCAGACGGTGCTGTCACGGGTGCCCACAAACAGCATCTCGCCGGAGGGTGCAAGCGCCATGTGGCGCGCTCCCGGCACCACTGCGTACAGCGCAATCCGGAATCCGGGGGGCAGCGCGATCTGGCTGAGGTTGCGGCGCAGTGCGTCCGCGTTTGCGCCGGTCTGCGGTACCGGCTCCGCCAGCGGGCCGGCAGCGACCACCCGAATGGGCGGCAGTTGTGCCAGTGCGTGCAGCGGCTGTGCCAGCAGGGTTGCGGTGCACAAACCGGCAACGGCACTCCAAGCGATGTGGGTCAGTTTCATCCTGGTCTCCTGGTAAGCCCTGCTTCATTCCTGCGCGATGCGCTGGCCGCAGGCGCCGCCACTGTCACACCCGGGCAGCACGCAACTCCATTTTGGAACACTTCCCAGCCCGCGTCAGCAGCAGCGCGCGTGCCTCCCAAAGCCCGGTGCAAGGCCTGGGTACCGAGGGAGAGGCGCACTCTGTCACGGCTCCCTTGGCGCTGGGCACACGCTGGCACGGAATGGGCGCGAATATTGCGGATCAGGCTCCAAACTGACATTTGTCAAAGTAATGTTGAACACCGAAACCACGATACGACCATGAACAAACCCTCGCGCTCCACCCGGCTGTTGTCAGGCCTGTCCTTGCTTGTTGCCAGCGGCGGCTCGCCCGTGCTGGCCCAAACCCTGAGCGAGGTGGTGGTCTCCGCCTCGCGCAGCGAAATGCGCAGCTTTGACGCCCCAGCCGCCGTGCAAAGCGTGGGGCGCGACACCATCCAGGCCGCAGGCCCCCAGGTCAATCTGTCGGAGTCACTGGGCCGTGTGCCCGGCCTGACGATTTTGGACCGGCAAAACTATGCCCAGGATTTGCAGGTATCGATTCGCGGCTTTGGCGCGCGCTCGGCCTTTGGCATACGCGGCATTCGCCTGCTGGTAGATGGCATTCCCGCCACCACGCCAGACGGCCAGGGCCAGGGCTCCTCCATCAGCCTGACCTCCACCGAGCGCATCGAGGTGCTGCGCGGCCCGCAGGCGCTGCTGTATGGCAACTCCTCGGGTGGTGTGATCCAGGCCTTCAGCAAGGCCGCGCCCAAGGAGGCGGAGCTGGGCTACCAGTACTACGTGGGCTCCTACGGCCTGCACCGTGCCGATTACCAGTTTGGCGACACACTGGGCACGGTGGGCATCCTGGCGGACTACAGCACTTTTTCGATTGACGGCTACCGCGCCAACAGCGCCACCGAACGCAAACAGTTCAACGGCAAGATCGGCTTTGACGCCAACGAGCAGTTGCATGTGAATCTGGTGTTCAACCAATTCGACATGCCGCTGGCGCAAGACCCGCTGGGCCTGACGCGCACGCAGCTGCAGGCCGATCCGACCCAGGCCGGCAAGGACGCAGCCAAATATCTCACGCGCAAGACCGTGTTGCAAAACCAGCTCGGCAGCTCCGCCACCTACACCCTGGACGCCAACCACAGCCTCACCGGTCGCGCCTATTACGGCACGCGCGACAACCTGCAGTACCAGGTCGGCACGGCGCCGGGTACACCCAACGCGACGGGCGCCTGGACCGGCCTGAACCGCGCCTACTACGGTGTGGGCCTGCAATACAACGTGCGCAGTGTCTGGTCCGACGTGCCAGTGGAATGGGCCAGCGGCTATGAGTTCGACCGTTCGCGTGAATTGCGCCAGAGCGGCGCCGCCAAGCTGGGGCAAAAGTTCAGCACCACGCGCAACGAAGACAACCAGTCGGAAAACAGCGACCTGTTCGCGCAGGGCACGGCCCTGGTGTCCGACCAGGTATCTGTCACCGGCGGGCTACGTTACAGCAGCGTGCGCTTTGTCAGCGACGACTACTACATTGCCCCTGGCGACCCGGATGGCTCTGGCAATGTGTTCTACCAGGCCACCAGCCCGGTGCTGGGTTTCACCTACCACGCCAGTGAGAACCTGAACCTGTACGCCAACTATGGCAAGGGCTTTGAGACGCCCACACTGGCCGAGATGGCCTACAAGTTCGGCGCCGCCAATGCCCTGGTCGGCCAGTTCAACACCACGCTCAACGCCTCCAGCAGCCAGCACTACGAGGTGGGGACCAAATGGGTGCCCAACGCCAGCTCGCGCGTGGACCTGGCGCTCTACCAGATCGACACCGTGGACGAGCTCGTGGTGGCCAGCAGCGCCAACGGCAAGACGGTGTACACCAATGCCCCCGGCACCTCGCGCACCGGCTGGGAACTTTCCGGCAGCACCCAGCTCACGCCCCATGTGCTCCTGAGCGCGTCGGCCTCGGCCATCGACGCGCATTACAGCCAGGGCTTCAAAACCAATGGTGTATCCGTTGGCGCCGGCAGCAAGCTGCCTGGCATTCCCCAGACCGCGCTGTTCTCGGAACTGGCCTGGACCAGCCAGGCCGCGCCGGCCAGGGGCGAGGGCCTGCGCCTGGGTGTAGAACTGGTGCAGGCCGGGCGCATCTATGCCAACGACACCAATACCGAATCGGCCGATGGCCACAGCGTGCTCAACCTCAGCGCCAGCCAGCGTTGGGCCGTCGGCCGTGGCGCCTTCACCGTGTACGCCCGCATCAACAACGTCAGCGATGAACGCTATGTGGGTTCGGTCATCGTCAACCAGGCCGCCACCCAGTATTACGAGCCCGGCCTGCCGCAAAACTGGAGCCTGGGCCTGAGCCTGACCCTGCCGCTCTGAAAGGGGGCTGCTATCCTGCGGCCATGCGCAGCTTGTTCCATTTCGCTTTCAACGTCACCGACCTGGACCTGGCGCGCCGCTTTTATGGCGGCGTGCTGGGCTGTGCCGAGGGGCGTAGCACCAGCACCTGGGTGGACTTCGATTTCTTTGGCCACCAGCTCTCGCTGCACCTGGGTGAGCCCTTCAAGACCGCCGCCACCGGCCATGTCGGCGAGCACCTGGTGCCCATGCCGCACTTCGGCCTGGTGCTGGCCCTGCCCGACTGGCAGGCCATGGCCGAGCGCCTGCGTGCGGCCGACATCGCTTTTGTGATACCGCCGCAGCAGCGCTTTGCCGGCGAGCCGGGCGAGCAGTGGACCATGTTCTTCCTGGACCCGTTTGGCAATCCACTGGAAATCAAGGGATTTGAATCGCTGGACAGCCTGTACGCCGCATGATGAATTACACCTTTGCCTCGGCCACCATCTTGCTGGTGCTGATTACCGACCCGGTGGGCAATATCCCGATCTTCGCCAATGCCCTCAAGCACGTCGCCCCCGAGCGTCGGCCCTGGGTCATCCTGCGCGAAATCCTGATCGCCTTCATGCTGCTGCTGACCTTTATGTTTGTCGGCGAGCGCTTTCTGCAGGTCATGAACCTGTCCGAGCTGGCGCTGCAAATTGGCGGCGGCGTGATCCTGTTTCTGATCGCCCTGCGCATGGTATTTCCGCCGCCCGATGTGCCCGACCCGGAGCAGATGGAAGAGCCGCTGATCGTGCCCCTGGCCGTGCCAGCGATTGCCGGCCCGAGTGCGCTGGCCACGGTGCTGCTGCTGGTCTCGCAGCAGCCCGAACGCCGCATGGAATGGATTGCCGCCCTGTGCGTCACCATGCTGGTCAGCGCCGTGGTGCTGATCTCGGCCGAGCGCATCCAGCGCCTCATAGGCACGCGCCTGGTGGTGGCAGTGGAGCGGCTGATGGGCCTGGTGCTGGTGTCGGTTTCGATTGAAATGATGCTGCGCGGCATCAAGACCTTTGCCCTGCAGCTCAGCCACGGATAGGGCGCGGCCTGGGGCATGGCTGCCAAGTATTGCTTGGAGTTTCGGAAAACTTGAAGCGACACGCCATGCCTCTATTGGCGCGAGGCTGTTAGGCGTAGAGTAGAGATGTGGCGCGGTAGATTCCGTCACGAAGCTGATTTCCGTTTGCCGCCTCGTAGCTACGATTCGGTGCCTTGTATTGCCCATGACAG
>JAYVNF010000509.1:0-2683 GCA_043758575.1 Rhodoferax sp. | reverse complement strand
GGGACAGGCCTATGCCTTTGTTGGCCTCGTCTACCAACCGCGTGCGGGAGCAATACAGCGCGGGAACATCGCTAGGCATTCTTCGCAACCACTCGACGGCGTATTCCAGCTTGCCCGCCTCCCACACATCATCCTGATCCGAATAAGCAAAGAAGTCGGCCTGTATGTCCCTGCGACACACCAGCGACAGGAAGTTGGCAGCACAGCCCTGGCCGGGGCCGGGGCACGTGCTGATTTTGTCGGCGCCCCAGATGCTCTGGTAGCGCTGGAGGATAGAGAGGGTGCCGTCCTGCGAGCCATCGTCGGACGCAAACACGCGCCACTGGCTGTATGTCTGGCTGGCGAACGACTGCAGCTGCTCGTCCAGGAACTCTTGCCCGTTGTAGGTGCACATCAGAATGGCAACCGAGCAGGCGTGGGGGCTTGAGGAACTCATGGCTTAGCGGCCGAATAATGCTCGCGCATTCAATATAAAAGACAACATTTCATCCCAGCACAAGAAGGTGTTTGTAGTATTTTTGACACCGCACTTCAGGCTGCAGCACAGCCCGACCCTGGCCCGCATTATAGGTTGCTGGTGTCCTTAGACCAGCCTCATGAAGGGGTGCTTACTTGTACCAAGGTGTTGCGTGCCCCAAACGTTTCAGTGCGTCACGCCCTCTCGCCTGAGCACCTTGAACGCCGTCAGGCCGATTATCCGCACATCCATCAGCACAGAGTGGCGCTGCAGGTACTGCACATCGAGCGCTACCTTGTCGGGAATGGGCAGCTCGTCGCGCCCATTGATCTGGGCCCAACCGGTCAGGCCTGGCACCAGGGTGTGCACGCCGGCCTGGGTGCGCAGTGCAATCAGGTCGGCCTGGTTGAACAGCGCCGGGCGGGGGCCGACGATGCTCATATCGCCTTTGATGATGCTCCAGAGCTGGGGCAGCTCGTCCATACTGCTTTTGCGCAGAAAGCCGCCTATGGGGGTGAGGTATTGCTCCGGGCGGCTCAGCAGGTGTGTGGCCAGCGCCGGGGTGTCGGTGCGCATGCTGCGGAACTTAGGCATCTTGAACAGCTGGTTGTTGCGCCCTACCCGCTCGGACCAGTACAGGGCCGGGCCTTTAGAAGTAAGGCGCACAGCCAGGGCCACCAGGGCGATGGGGATCAGCAGCAGCAGCGCGGCGCTGATGGACAAAAGCAGGTCCAGGGTTCTTTTCATGGGAGGGGTGCCTTGCGGTAAGCGTGTTGCAGGCCTTCGGCCACGGTGAAGGGCGGCACCCATTGCAGCAGGGCCTGAGCCTTCGTGATGTCCACCTGCAGGTTGCCGCACAGGCGCTGCATGGCCGCCCCCTGGCCCAGGCACCCGCCCAGCGCCAGCAACAGGCCTGCGGGCACGGGCAGCAGGCGGGCGGGCACGTTGGCAGCCTGGGCCATGGCGCGCAGCAGCTCGGTGGTGGACAGGTCCTGCCCGTCGCTGACAAAAAAGGTTTGGTTCGCCGCCTGGGGGTGGTGGGCGCAGGTGCTGATGAAGTCCACCAAGTTGCCCAGGCCCACCAGGCTGCGGTGGTTGTGTATGGCGCCCAGGGGCAACGGCCAGGCGCGTGCGACCAGGCGCATGAGGGCGGCGAAGTTGGCCTTGACCCCGGGGCCGTAGACCAGCGGGGAGCGGATGATGACCACTTCCAGCCCGGTGCCGCTGGCGATCTGGCGCAGGCCCTCTTCGGCCTCGCATTTGCTGCGGCCATAGGCGTCTTGGGGTTGCGGCGCATCCGATTCGCGAAACGGCTGCCCTGGCAGGGTGAATTCGCCGTTGGCTTTGACCGAGCTCATGAAGACAAAGCGCTGCACGTGGGCGGCGGCGGCCTGGCGCGCCAGTTGCAGGGTGGCGGCCACATTGGTTATGCGAAACGCCTGCAAGGGGTCGGTGGCGCGGTCGTTCATCACGTGCACGCGTGCGGCCAGGTGGACGACGGTGTCCACGCCCTGGAGTGCCGCGCGCCAATCGGTGTGCGCGTCCAGGGATGCAATGGTGACGCTGTGCTGCGCCTTGGGCGCGGCCGCGCTGGCCCGCACCGCAGCGCGCACGTTGTGGCCCTGCTGCTGCAGCCGGGTACACAGGGCGCGGCCCACAAAGCCGTTGGCGCCGGTGACGAGTACGGTGCGGGGCATGGCTTCAGGCCTGCGCGACGGCAATGCCGGCACTGCGGTAATGGGAAGACCTTTGCAGCCAGGGCTGCTCCACGAACTTCCATAGCAGCACGGCCAGCGACAGCATCAGCAGCGCAGCCAGGGCCAGGGCTGGCACGGCCCCCAGGGCCTGAAAGGTGCCGACTGCCACCAGGCTTTGCAGGATAGGAAAGTGAAGAATGTAGATGCCGTAGGAAAAATCTCCATGCTTGCCAAAGTTGCCCAGGCAGGGTGCCAGGCACGCAGCAGCGACCACCAGCGTGGCCAGGGCCACCGGCTCCAACAGCGGCCAAGATAGCCAGGGCAGCCAGGCCTGCAGCGCAAAGGCCAGCGCCGCCAACGCCACCCAGAGCCAGCCGCGCCGCACCAGAGCAGGCAGGTAGTAATAGCCCAGGGCACCGGCCACAAAATAGGCCAGCTGACCGGGCAGCTGCCTTTGCACTTCCAGATAGAGGGCAGAGCCGCTTCTCTGCAACAGCACACCAGCGATTTCAAAGTACAGAACTGACAG
>JAYVNF010000508.1:0-8428 GCA_043758575.1 Rhodoferax sp. | reverse complement strand
GCCGTGCTCACGGACGCGTCGCAGTACGCCACCGTGATTGCTGAACTCAATGCCGCAGGCACCGTAAGTGAAAAGACCAAGTTCGCTTTGAGCGTGGCCGCCTTCAACCCCATCAGCCAGTACGACGGTGCCATCAGCGATTATTTGTCTTCCGTGCAATTTGGCGAAGGCGTGGCCGAGGGCCAGGCGCCCACCTTGAGCCAAATTGCACGGAAGACAAATAATCGCTGATGGCACCGTCGTACTGGCTGATGCGGTTGAAGGCGGCCACGCTCAAAGCGAACTTGGTCTTTTCACTTACGGTGCCTGCGGCCTTGAGTTCAGCAATCACGGTGGCGTACTGCGACGCGTCCGTGAGCACGGCCACGTCTTTCCAGTTCTTGGCGGCACTGCGCACCATGGCCGGGCCACCGATGTCGATGTTCTCGATCGCATCTTGCAGCGTGCAGCCGGGCTTGGCCACGGTGGACTCAAAGGGATAGAGGTTGACCACCAGCACGTCGATAGTGTCGATGTCGTGCTCGGCCAGTGCCGCCATATGGGCTGGCAGGTCGCGCCGGGCCAAGAGGCCGCCGTGCACGCGCGGGTGCAGGGTCTTGACGCGGCCGTCCAGCATTTCGGGGAAACCGGTCATCTCGGCCACTTCGGTCACCGGTAGGCCGTTATCGGCCAGCAGCTTGGCGGTGCCGCCGGTGGAGAGCAGTTTGATGCCCTGGGCGTGCAGGGCCTGGGCGAGTTCGAGGATGCCAGTTTTGTCGGAGACGGAGAGCAGTGCGTTCATGGGGGTTTCAGATCGGAAGTTGGTTATTTCAGCAGCTTGTGTTCAAGCAATTTTTTGCGCAGGGTGTTGCGGTTCAGGCCCAGCCATTCGGCGGCGCGCGACTGGTTGTGTTCGGCATGCGCCATCACCACTTCCAGCAGGGGTTTTTCCACAATACGCAGCATCATCTCGTGCAAGCCGTCGGGCTCGGTTCCGCGCAGGTCGCGGAAATACACTTCCAGACTGCTGCGCACGGTCTCCTCAATGTGTTTTTTACTCATGCGGTTTCTTCTCTCAGGTTTTCTTCTTCGTTGTCCTGCGTGGCAGCGCCAGTGGGCATGCGGTCCATGCTGGTGTGGAGCTGGTCCATGAACTGTTCCACCAGCGCCACCTGGGAGACGCTGTCTTCCAGGGTATTCAAGTGGCTGCGAAAGGCTTCCGCACCGGGCAGGCCTTTGACATACCAGGCAATGTGCTTGCGCGCCGAGCGCACGCCGATGAACTCGTCGTACAGGCTGTAGTGGTCGTAGAGATGCTCCACCAGCAGGCGCTTGACCTCGCTGACCAGGGGCGGCGCCAGCTGCTCGCCGGTGGCCAAAAAATGCGTGATCTCGCGAAAGATCCAGGGCCGTCCCTGAGCGGCGCGGCCAATCATCAGGGCGTCAGCGCCAGTGGCCTGCAGCACCGCACGCGCCTGCTCGGGCGTGCGGATGTCGCCATTGGCCACCACCGGTATGCGCAGCGCGGCCTTCACGGCGGCAATGGTGTCGTATTCGGCCGCGCCCTTGTAGCCCTGCTCACGCGTGCGTCCGTGCACCGCCACCATCTGCACGCCGGCACTCTCGGCGGCGCGGGCCAGCACCACGGCGTTTTTATGGCTTTGGCACCAACCGGTGCGCATCTTCAGGGTGACTGGCACATTGCGGGTGGCACAGGCATTGACCACGGCTTCGATGATTTGCAGGGCCAGGGCTTCGTCTTGCATCAGGGCCGAGCCGGCCCATTTGTTGCAAACCTTCTTGGCCGGGCAGCCCATGTTGATGTCAATGATCTGGGCGCCCCGGTCTATGTTGTAGAGCGCGGCCTCGGCCATCATGGGCGCATCGGTGCCGGCAATCTGCACGGCGATGGGGCCGGGCTCGCCAGCATGGTTGGCACGGCGCGAGGTCTTCAGGGTGTTCCACAGGTCTTTGCGCGAGGTCACCATTTCGCTGACCGCATAGCCCGCGCCCAGGCGCTTGCACAACTGGCGAAACGGCCGGTCGGTGACGCCCGCCATGGGCGCGACCATGAGCGGATTTGCCAAGGCAAACGGACCAATATGCATATTGCGAGGAAGAAGACAGTAGGGGTGGTGGAGCGGCGGCGAGAAGCCTGGACGGATTCTACCTGCCCAAAATTTCAGCAATTGAAATTCTTTTGCAAGCAGGCGTTGGTACATATTCTCTTGCAGCCATTCGGGGCTTTCTATACTCGCAGGCACATGGAACTCTGGATCAACCACCTCATCGCCCTGCTGGCCCTGCCGCAGTACAGCCTGAGCACGGTGTTTGTTGTGTCATTTGTTTCGGCCACACTGCTGCCACTGGGCTCGGAGCCGGTGGTGTTTGGCCTGATCAAGCTCAACCCGGACCTGCTCTGGCAGGTGATTGGCGTGGCCACTCTGGGCAACACCTTGGGCGGTGCAGTGGACTGGTGGATGGGCTATGGCGCACACCAGGTGGCTGAGAAGTACCGCCACTCGCCCATGCACGTGCGGGCCCTGGCCTGGCTGGAAAAACTCGGGCCCAAGGCCTGTCTGCTGGGTTGGCTGCCCCTGGTGGGCGACCCGCTGTGCGCCGTGGCCGGTTGGCTGCGCATGCCCTTTTGGCCCTGCCTGGCGTACATGGCCATTGGCAAGTTTTTGCGCTACGTGCTGTTGACTTCGACCTTGCTGGGAATCTTTGCGTGATGGAACTTTTTATTCTGGCCCTGGCCCTGGGTGGCCTCTGGTTTTTCAATATCCGCGAGCAGCACCGGCGCATCCGCCTGCTGGCCGGTATCCTGGGCCAGTTCCAGGTGGAAAAGATGATGGAGACCGTGGCCGACGGCTACCTGCGTGCGCTGGGCGAAAGCAATCCGGAACGCAGCCGCCAGGTCTGGAACATGCTGGACCAGGCCGAGGTCACCCTGTGTGGACAGCTGCAAGCTTTTGTGGAGGCTTTTGATGCCGTGGACGCCCAGGCCGCACGCTTTAGCACCCTGCCCATAGGCCTGCCCTTTGCCACGCAGCTCTTTCCCAGCTCCAGCGCCGACCTGCGCGCCCTGCTGCACATCCACGCCAAAGGGGTGGAAGCCCTGGTGCGCAACAGTGCCGGACTGGCCCAGAAAGACAAGGCCTATACGCTCACCGCCGAGCTGCTGCTGTTGCAGCACAGCTGCCAGTGGTTTTGCCGCTCCAAGGCCACCGCCAGCGCGCGCATGATGGCGCGCCACCGCACACCCCATGCGCAGTTGCTGGCCTCGGTGTCGGCGCTGACGCGCAAGGCCTACACGGCGCTGCTGGCTTAAGGCATCCTTTAGCGCAGCAAGACCAGCGCCGTGCCCAGCACGGTCAGGGCCGCGCCGCACCAGGCCCCGGGTGCCGGCGCGCGGCCCAGGCGCAACCACAGTAGCGGCAGCAACAGCACCGGCGAGACGCTGGAGAGAATCGCCACCATGCCCACATCGCCATGCTGCAGGGCCAGCAGAATCAGGCTCATGCCCACGCCCATGCCGATGAAACCGATCAGGCCCACATGGGCCAGGGTGCGCAGATTCGGCGGGTTCATGGCACGTGCCCCTGCATAGCCCGACCACAGCAGCACAAACTGCGCTACACAGGTGGCACTTACGCGGATGGCGGTGGCGGCAACCGGGTCCACACCGCTGACCATGACCGGCTTGGCAATCAGGGAGCTGACAGCCTGGCACAGCGCGGCCAACAAACCCAGGGCCACGCCCAGGCCCCAGTGGCCGCGGTCCACTTCCAGCGCATGCACCTCGCCTTTGTGCGTGCCAAGAAGGGTCGCTGTCATCACCCCACCCATCACCATGCAGCCACCCAGCAGGGCCTGCGGCCCCATCTGCTCCCCCAGGACAAAGCGTCCCAGCACGGCACTGAACAGGGCATGGGTGGCAAACAGCACACAGGTGCGCCTGGGCCCCAGGCGGTTCATGGCGGCAAACAGTGCCGTGTCGCCTACAAAAATGCCAATGAACCCACTCAAGGCCATCACCCCGCATTGGGCCCAGGACAGGCTGCGCCAGGCGCCACTGAAGAGCACCACCGGCCACAGCAGAAACAGCAGGAGAAACATGCGCCAACGCGTGAAGGCCAGCGCGCCCAGATGGCGCGCCGGTGTCGCCGACATGACGCTGGTAAAGGCCCAGCACACCGCTGCGCCCAGGGCCAGCAGGTCGTAGGGGGAGAACGTCAAAGGCCGTGCGGTGGTCGAACTAGGAGCTGAACAGGAAGTTCATCACGTCGCCATCCTTGACCACATAGTCCTTGCCTTCGGCGCGCATC
This sequence comes from Rhodoferax sp., assembly GCA_043758575.1. Taxonomy (GTDB): domain Bacteria; phylum Pseudomonadota; class Gammaproteobacteria; order Burkholderiales; family Burkholderiaceae_C; genus Allorhodoferax. The sequence goes on along the minus strand of JAYVNF010000508.1, from coordinate 4,121 downwards.
TTGCCCGCGTCCTTGGCGCCCTGCTCGCCCTTGAAGCTGATGAAGTCGTCAAAGGCAATGGTCTGGGCGCGGATGTAGCCCTTCTCGAAATCGGTGTGGATCACTCCGGCGGCCTGCGGGCCGGTGTCGCCCACGTGGATGGTCCAGGCCCGCACTTCTTTCACGCCGGCGGTGAAGTAGGTTTGCAGACCCAAGAGCGTATAGGCCGAGCGGATCAGGCGGTTCAGGCCGGGCTCGTGCAGGCCCAGCTCTTCCAGAAACATCTGGCGGTCTTCGTCGTCCATCTCCGACATCTCGGCTTCGAGCTTGGCGCAGATGGCCACCACCGGGGCGTTCTGCGCCGTGGCAAAGGCCGTCAGGCGGTCCAGCATGGGGTTGTTGGTGAAACCGTCTTCGGCCACATTGGCCACAAACATGGCGGGCTTGGCGGTGATCAGGAAGAACTGCTTCAAGAGCGGCAACTCGTCCTTGCTGAAGTCTAGCGTGCGCACCGGCTTGGCCTGGTCCAGGGCGACCTGGCACTTCTCCAGAATCGCCACCAGCTTGACCGACTCCTTGTCGCCGGAACGGGCCAGCTTGGTGACGCGGTGCAGGGCCTTTTCAACCGCCGAGAGGTCCGCCAGGCAGAGCTCGGTCTGGATCACTTCGATGTCGGCAATCGGGTCCACCTTGCCGGCCACGTGGATCACGTTGTCGTCTTCAAAGCAGCGCACCACATTGATGGTGGCGTCGGTCTCGCGGATGTGCGAGAGAAACTTGTTGCCCAGGCCTTCGCCGGTGCTGGCACCGGCCACCAGGCCGGCAATGTCCACAAATTCGACGATGGCGGGGACTATGCGCTCCGGTGTGATGATGGCGGCGAGCTGCTGCAGGCGCGGGTCCGGCACTTCGACCACACCCACATTGGGCTCTATGGTGCAGAAAGGATAATTTTCTGCGGCAATGCCGGCCTTGGTCAGGGCATTGAACAGGGTCGATTTACCGACGTTGGGCAGGCCCACGATGCCACACTTCAAACTCATGAAAAATCCTTAAAAAACAAGGCCCCCGCTGCGGCTGTGTGTCCTGCTGGTGTCATGGGGGAGATGGCGGCAATTGTACTTATCAGGCCAGCACTGCGATTGCCGGCCACGGCCGGCGCCATCAACGGCCTTTGAGCAACCCATTGACCGGGCCACTGAGCGGGCCTTTGCGCGTACCTTTGTGGAACTGCCCCTGGTACCGGCAAGCCGTCGCCGAGGGCGACTCCCCAAACAGCGCCTTGTAGTCGCTGGAGAAATGCCCGAAGTGCCAGAAGCCAAATTCGGTGGCGACTTCGGTCACACGTGGCACGGTCTTGAGTTTGCGCCTGGCGGCATTCAGGCGCACGATGTTCAGGTAGCGGTGCGGGCCTATGCCCCATACGGCATTGAAGCAGCTTTGCAGGCTTCTGTGGCTGACGTTCAGGGCCTGGCACATCTGCTCCACCGTGGGCGGGTCCTGCAGGCAGCACTGGATCAGGTCGCGGGCGCGGCGCTCCAGTGCCAGCTGCCGCGGCGTGGGTGCCAGCAGGCGCACACACGTGGCCTCGGCCGCAGACGCCAGGCCACAGCCCAGCCGCTCCAGCAGCATCTCGCGCGCCATCCCGCTTTGCTCAGCATGGCTCAGGACGTCGGCATTGCGGGCGACACCGGCAAACAGCTCCAGCACGCCGCGCCGCAGTGAATCGACCGTGTCCTTGCGCAGGGTGTGCAAATGCGCGGTCAAGCAGGCAGGCAGCGTCTCAGCATCGTCTGCCTGCACCAGCGACTGGAACAGCGCTGCATCAATCTCGAGGTTGACCATGACCTGGCGCCGGGGTGAACGGAATTCAAAACCGTTGCTGCCGGAGAAAAAATACATGTCTGACACCGTCCCCGGGCGGCCGCAGAACAGGGCCTCACCCTGGAAGCAAATGGGGATGCCCAGCGCCACGATGTGGGGCGGCAGCAGGCCTTCCTGGTACACCGACTGGTGCAGGTCTTCAGCCACCAGGCGCACACCGCCCAGGTCGATGCGGTGCACGGCGCCCTTGAACGCGCCGGTGGAGAGCTGCATGTAGTCGAGTTGCCAGCCGTTCAGACTGGCGGCCTGCGCATCGATATCGTCGAAAAAATATTCCGAACGGTCAAACAGTTCCTCATGTGCCTCCAGGCCGGGCATGGTTGCAACGAGGGAAGGTGCGGCTTGCATGCGCCTTATTTTGCCCAAAAGGCCAGCCCGGGGACAGCGCTTTTTCTTGCCAAAACGGGATAGCCCGCACAGGCTGTGGCGACATACATTGCAGCCATTTAAGGAACCCCAACCATGTCCCAGCGCCTTGCCGGCCACCACGCCCTCATCTCCGGAGGCGCCTCGGGTTGCGGTGCCGCCGCCGCCAGACGGTTTGCCGCAGAGGGGGCCCGCGTCAGCATCATGGACCGCCAGGCCGAGCTGGGCCAGGCGCTGGCCGCGCAGCTGCGCAGCGAGGGCCTGCAAGCCTGCTTTGTCCATGCCGATGTCTCGCGCCGCGCTGACATCGAGGACGCGCTGGCCCACGCCATGACGAGCTTTGGCCCGCCAACCATCTTGTTCAACCATGCCGGCTCGATTGTGGTGAAGCCCTTTTTAGAGACCACGGATGAGGACTACCAATGGCTGATGGACGTGAACGTGAAGTCCATGTTCATGGTGACGCGCGCAGTGTTGCCCCATATGCTGGCGCAGGGCGGCGGGCGCATTGTCTGCACCTCCTCCATCTCGGCCGTGGTGGGCACGCCCATGGAGGTGCTGTACGCCTTGTCCAAGGGGGCGGTGCACATGTTTGCGCGCGCCATTGCGGTGGAGTTCAGGGGCCGCAACATCCGCTGCAATGCGGTCTGCCCCGGCTTCATCGCCACGCCACACGGGCAGCGCGAAGTCGAGGCGCTGGCACGCTATGGCGTGGACGTGTCGGAGGCGGCCATAGGCGCGGCACAGGGCCGCATGTGCCGGCCCGAGGAGGTCGCCAATGCCGCCCTGTTCCTGGTCAGCGACGATGCCAGCTTTGTCAACGGCGCCCATCTTTTTGTCGACAACGGCTTTACAGCCATCTGAAGGGAGACAGCCATGCAGTTTGAAAAAGGCGGCCTGTGGCGCAACTGGGTCGGCAACCAGTCGTGCATCGCGCGCTACAAGGGCGCACCCTCCAACGAGAGCCAGTTGCGCGAGATGGTAGCCGAGGCCGATCAGCAGGACCTCAACATTCGCGTTGCCGGTTCCGGCCACAGCTTCACGCCGGTGGTGGGCACGGGCGGCTTGCTGCTGTCGCTGGCCGGCATGCAAGGGGTGCTGGGTTTTGACCCCGCCAAGCAGCGGGTGCGGGTGGCCGCCGGCACGCGCATCCACGACCTGACGTTGGCACTTCAACAACAGGGCTACTCGCTGGTGAACCAGGGCGATATTGATTCGCAGGCCGTGGCCGGCGCCTTCACCACTGGCACCCATGGCACCGGCCTGCGCCTGGGTTGCCTGGCCACCTCCATTACCGGGCTGCGCCTGGTGCAGGCCGATGGCAGCGTGCTGGAGGTAGGGCAATCCGGAACACCCGCGGACACGGAGCTGCTGCACGCAGCCCAGGTCAGCATAGGCACACTGGGCGTGATATCGGAGTTGACCCTGCAGGTCACGGACAGCTACAACCTGCACGAGAAACTGTGGCGCGATGATTTCGAGACCTGCATGCAGCGCCATGACGAGCTGGCAGCCACGCACCGGCATTTTGGTTTCTTCTGGAGCCCCACGGCCCAGAGCCGCCACCTTTACTGCCTGCCCGATACCCATGCTGCACCGCTCACCACCACCCGCGCAACGGCCGATGTCTGCGAGATGAAAACCATGGACATCACGCTAGAGCCCTGCTTCAGCACGCCGTTTGAGAAGATTGCCTACTCCTCGGAAATCTACCCGATTGAATACATCCCGAATTTCCATGAGCTGGAGTACGCGGTGCCGGTGCAACATGGCAAGGAGGCCATCCGTGCGGTGCGCGAACTCATGCTTACAAAGCACACCAACTGCCTGTTCCCCATCGAGTACCGCTTCACGGCGGGCGACGCCGCCTGGCTCAGCCCGTTCCACCAGCA
>JAYVNF010000507.1:0-8436 GCA_043758575.1 Rhodoferax sp. | reverse complement strand
CCCGCAGGACCTGCCGGACCACGTGGCGCATTCGGATGTGCGTGCCTATGCGTTGAGCCCGGCCTCGCGCGCCCTGCTGGAGGCCGTACGCTGCTGGCCCGATGCGCAGCACGCCACGCCGGTGACGCGCATGGAGGTGCAAAACGAAGCGCGCCAATCCGTGGTGTTTGACGCCGCAGCCCAAGGCACCCAGGCGCTCAACTGGATCGTCGATGTGCCGGTGCTGGAAAACCTGCTCAAGGAAGCAGTCCGCTTTCAACCCCTGATCGACATGCTGGAGCAACCGGTGCCGGCCGCGCTCACCGTGGTCTGCGAGGGCCGCGCCAGCAGCACCCGCGCCGAGTTTGGTGTGGAGTTCGATGTCAAACCGTACCCGCAATGGGCCTTGGCCGCGCGCGTGCAGTGCGCCCTGCCCCATGCACAGGTGGCACGCCAGTGGTTTGCCGACGGCGACATCCTGGCCCTGCTGCCACTGGGCGGCGCCCAGGGTAGCGTGTGTGCTCTGGTCTGGTCCCTCCCTCCCGAGCGCGCACAGGCGCTGCAAGTGGCCGAGCCGGATGCGTTTTGCGCGCAGCTGCTGGCAGCCAGCCATGGCGCCTTGGGCGCCTTCAGCCTGAGCAGCGAGCGCAAGGTCTGGCCGCTGCAAGCAGCCCAGGCCCGCACCTGGGTCGGCAGTACCCAGGGTGCCAGCTGGCTGCTGGCCGGTGACGCCGCCCACAATGTGCACCCGCTGGCCGGCCAGGGCCTGAACCTGGGCCTGGGCGATGTGGCCGAGCTGGTGCGCATTCTGGACCAGCGTGCCTACTGGCGCAGCGTGGCGGACCCCAAGCTGTTGCGCGCCTATGAGCGTGCCCGCAAGGCCGACTATGCGGTGGTGGGCGGCTCGGGCGATGCGCTACAGCAAATCTTCCAGCACCAACACCCGGCCCTGCAGGCCTTGCGCAACTTCGGACTGCGCAGCTTTGAGCGCAGCGGCCCGTTCAAACAATGGGTTGCCGCGCGCGCCATGGGTGGCAGCACGCTGCACCGGCCCAGCACAACCTGAAGCAGCCCAGGCGCTGCCTGACCCATCCCTCTTTTTCACCAGAGAACCCCTATGCACACCACCTCTATGCGCCGTCTGGGCCTGGCCCTTGTGGCCCTGGCGCTCTCAGCCAGCTGCCTGGCCCAGGAAGCCCTGATCCGCAAAAACATCGCCCAGCGCTTTCCCGAGCTCAAGGCGATTGACGAAGTCAGCAAGGCGGCCCTGCCCGGCCTGTATGAAATCCGCATCAACGGCACCGAGATCTACTACACCGACGCCCAGGGTGACTACCTGGTGGTGGGCAATGTCTATGACACCAAACAGCACCGCAACCTGACCGAAGAGCGGGTGGACAAGCTCACGGCCGTCAAGTTCGACAGCCTGCCCTTCAAGGACGCCTTCACCATCGTGCGGGGAAACGGCGAGCGCAAGCTGGCGGTGTTTGAAGACCCCAACTGCGGTTACTGCAAACGCTTTGAGCGCGATCTGCAAACCATCAACAACGTCACCGTCTACATGTTCCTCTACCCCATCCTGGGGCCGGATTCGGTGGAAAAGTCCAAGTCAATCTGGTGCGCCAAGGACCGTGGTCAAACCTGGCAGGACTGGATGGTGCGTGAGCAGACTATTCCTGCATCGGTGCAGATGTGCGATACCAACGCCATCAAGCGCAATGTGGAACTGGGCCGCGTGCACAAGCTCAATGGCACACCCACGCTGATCTTTGTGGACGGCTCGCGTGTGCCTGGCGCCATTGATGCCAAGCAGATCGAAAAGCGCTTGCTTGACGCCAAGTCATGAGCCTGCAGAAGACCCGCACGCTGGCCAAGAAAGCCCCCCAAGGCGCGGTCCCAGACATCCACTACCAGGTGGCGCTTGCCGACCTGCATGCCCACCTGTTTAGCGTCACCCTGACCATTGCCGAGCCACAAGCAGAGCAGCTGCTTGCGCTTCCGGTGTGGATCCCGGGCAGCTACCTGGTGCGTGAATTCGCCAAGAACCTGCAGCAGCTGCAGTGCCAGCAGGCCGGCCGCAGCGTGGCCGCCGTGCAGCGTGACAAGGCCAGCTGGCTGGTCGCTTGCAAACCCGGCGTAGCGCTGCATGTGCAGTACCAGGTCTATGCTTTCGACAGCTCGGTGCGCACCGCCTGGCTGGACGCCACGCGCGGCTTTTTCAATGGCACCAGCCTGTTTCTGCAGGTAGCGGGCGGCACCGAGCGCAGCCATGTGGTGGAGGTACTGGCAAGCGCCCAGGCACCCGGCTGGAAACTGGCCACCGGCCTGACACCTCTGCGCACGCTGAAGTCCGGCTTTGGCAGCTACCGCGCCGACAACTACGACGCGCTGGTGGACTGCCCGGTGGAGATGGGCGACTTCTGGAGCGGCCAGTTTGAGGCCTGCGGCATTCCCCACCGCTTGGTGGTGGCCGGCGCCAGCGAGAGTTTTGACGGCGACAAGCTGCTTGCCGACACCCAGGCCATTTGCGAGACCGAGATCCGCTTCTGGCATGGCGAGGCTGCGCACGCGCGGGGCAACACCCGCAGCGACAACCCCATCCCCTTTTCCAGCTATGTGTTCATGCTCAACACCGTGCACGACGGCTATGGCGGACTGGAGCACCGCAACTCCACTGCCCTGATCTGCACCCGCAAGGACCTGCCGCGGCTGGCCCGCCAGACCCTGGCCCCGCCCGTTCACAAGCAGCCCGAGGGCTACACCACGCTCTTGGGGTTGATCAGCCACGAGTACTTTCACACCTGGAACGTCAAGCGCCTGCGCCCGGCCGAATTTGCCCGCTACGACTACACCCAGGAAAACTACACCGAGCTGCTGTGGTTTTTCGAAGGTTTCACCAGCTACTACGACGACCTGCTGCTGCGCCGCGCCGGCCTGATTGAAAACAACACGTACTTCAGGCTGCTGGGCAAGACCATCAACCAGGTGCAGCAAACCCCCGGGCGCCTGGTGCAAAGCGTGGCCCAAGCCAGCTTTGATGCCTGGGTGAAGTACTACCGCCAGGACGAGAACACCGCCAACGCCACGGTGAGCTACTACACCAAAGGTGCACTGGTGGCCCTGTGCCTGGACCTGACGCTGCGCGCCGAGGGCCACACCACCCTGGATGCCGTGATGCAAGCCCTGTGGCGCAACTGCGCGGCCGGCCCGATGTCGGAGCAGGACCTGCTGGACGTGCTGGCCGATCTGGGCGGGCGCTCCTATGCCAAAGACATTGCGCGCTGGGTCCACAGCACGCAGGACTTGCCACTCACCGAACTGCTGGAGCGCCACGGTGTGAAGGTGCACCGTGAGCCCGACCAGGTGGCGCAGCAGCTGGGCCTGCGCGTGAAGGATTCTGGCGGCCTCAGCATCCACCAGGTGCTACGCGGCAGCGTGGCGGAGAAAGCCGGCTTTGCCAGTGGCGATGAATGGCTGGCCGTGCAGGCCGATGGCGCCAAAGCCAGCGGCCCCTGGCGCATGCAAAGCCTGGACGACCTGATGCTGTACGCGGGCAACGCCAAAAAAGTCACAGTCACCGTGGCCCGCGACAAGCGTTTGCTGACCCTGCCACTGGGCCTGCCCAAGCCCAGCTTTGCGGTGCGCCTGACCAGCGCCGATGCCGAGCGGATCCAGCGCTGGCTGGAGCCGGCAGCTACGCTTTAGTTTTCCTATTCCAACAAGAGAGACACCATGAACTACGAATGCATCACCACCCGTATTGAAGGCGAAAAAGTCGCCATCATCACCCTGAACCGCCCCAAGGCGCTCAACGCCCTGAACGAACAGCTGATGGACGAGCTGGGCCACGCCCTCAAGGGCTTTGATGCCAACAGCGCGATTGGCTGCATGGTCATCACCGGCAGCGAAAAGGCCTTTGCCGCCGGTGCCGATATCACGGTCATGGCCAAGCTCAGCTTTGCCCAGGCCTACAGCGGCGACTTCATCACGCGCAACTGGGAAACCATCAAGAGCGTGCGCAAGCCGGTGATTGCTGCCGTCAGCGGCTTTGCCTTGGGCGGCGGCTGTGAGCTGGCCATGATGTGCGACTTCATCATCGCCGCCGACAACGCCCGCTTTGGCCAGCCCGAAATCAAGCTCGGCGTGATTCCCGGCGCTGGCGGCACGCAGCGCCTGCCACGCGCCATTGGCAAGGCCAAGTCCATGGACCTGGCCTTGACCGGTCGCATGATGGACGCCACCGAGGCCGAGCACGCCGGGCTGGTGAGCCGCGTGGTGCCCTATGACAAGCTGATGGACGAGGTACTGGCTGCCGCCCTGGTGATTTGCAGCTTCTCGCAAATCGCCACCATGGCGGCCAAGGAAAGTGTCAACCGTGCCTTCGAGAGCAGCCTCTCTGACGGCCTGATGTTCGAGCGCCGCCTGTTCCACGCCCTGTTCGCCACCGAAGACCAAAAGGAAGGCATGGACGCCTTTATGAACAAGCGCAAGGCTGTATTTCGCAACGCCTAAGCGCGGCTTTCAAAAGCGCGGTTTTGGCCTGCTATAATTGCGGCCTTCGGTGATATAGCTCAGTTGGTTAGAGCGCAGCATTCATAATGCTGATGTCGGTGGTTCAAATCCACCTATCACCACCAGTCTTAAAAACCCGCACGCCTACCGGCGTTGCGGGTTTTTTTATTGCGACACGCACCCAAAAAGCACACCAAACCATACAATTCTCCCGCCCCGCAAGGGACCATACAGCCCGCTACGTCACGTCAGCGGGCTTTTTTGTTTTTAACGGCTGGAGCCCTATGTCTTCTTCTGTAGAAACTGACGAGAACGGCGATCCCTTCGAGGTCTGGCTGGTCAAGCGCTCGTTTGCATTGCTGGCACCGGTGTGCCGGCTCGGCCTGGCCATCGCCCTGGTCTTTCTGCTCCTTGCCGACCCGCTGTACTACTTCTTGGACCTGTGGAGCAAGGCCGTGCCCCATGCCTACTTGGTGGCATGGCATGCCAGCATGGTGGCAGTGTTCGTTGCCATGCTGCTGGCATGCCCAAGGGCAGCCTCCCACGCGGCGCGGCTGCACCTGCTGCTGGCATTTGTGGCCGCCACGGCGGCGCTGTTTGTCTGGTTTGGGGTGGTGTCCTGGCTGGGCACCGGGGACCTGTCGGTGGTGGCTGTGGCGCAGGTGCTGGTCGCCGCCGTGCTGTGCCTGCCCGGGACTTTTCGGCGCTGGAGCTATGGACTGCAGGCACTGGCCATAGGTCTGCTCTTGGCCTGGCTGGACCGCAGTGGAAGGTTTTGGGGCCAGCTGCAATTTGCCAATCTGCTGGTGATTGCCGCGGTAGCCTATGCGGTGGACGGCTACATGCTGGGCAATGCGCGCGCGCTGTTTGCGCAGAAATGCCGCGTCGCGCAGGAGCGCCCTGCGCGCCGACACGGTGCTCTACAACGCCCTGCCGCTGGGCATTGCCAATGAGCTCAAGCTGCACCAGCGCGTCAAGGCCCAAAGCCATCCGGCCATGGCCATTTTGTTTGCCGACATTGTGGACTTCACGGCCTTTGCCGCGCAACGCACACCCGACCAGGTGCTGGCGGTGTTGAACGATTTGTTTTCGGAAATGGACGCCCTGCTGGACGCCCAGCGCGTGGAAAAGATCAAGACCATTGGCGACGCCTATATGGTGATCAGCAAGTCCCATCCGGAGGCCCTGGCCAGCCTGGCTCTGTCCATGCGCGAGCTGGTGCAGGGCTTTAACGCCAGCCGCGGCTTTGCCTTGGCGCTGCGCCTGGGAATGCACTGCGGGCCGGCAATTGCCGGCGTCATCGGGCACAAGCGCTTTCTCTACGATGTCTGGGGCGATGCGGTCAACCTGGCCAGCCGCATGGAGTCCAGCGGCGAGCCCGATCGCATCCACGCCAGCGAAGCCCTGTTCCAGACGCTGCGCCATGCCTTTGAATTTGAAATGCGTGGCCTGGTGGACATCAAGGGAAAGGGGCCGGTGCGCACCTACTACCTGCTGGGTGCCAAACGGCCGCTGCAGCAGGCCGCGTAACACCGCGTGATAGCATCCAGCCTTGTTTTCTCACAGCCTCTGGATACACACCATGAACCGCTGCTACCCACCTGCCCCACTCCTGCCTTGGGCGCCCTCGCGGCGCAAGCTGCTTGGCTTCGCCTTGGCCGCGCCGCTGTTGTGCCTGGCCGCAGCTGCCAGCGCCCAGGTCAACGTGCGCCCCTTTCCCGCCAATGCGCAACGCGGCACGCTGGTGGTCATGGCGCCGCCAGCCATTCAGCTCAATGGCCAGGCCGATCGCCTGTCGCCGGGCGCACGCATTCGTGGGCTGAACAATATGGTGCTGATGTCAGGCTCCATCATCGGGCAGACACTGCTGGTGAACTTTGTGCGCAACCCCACCGGCGAGGTGCATGACGTCTGGGTTCTGACCGAGGCCGAAGCCTCGCTCAAACTGCCAGCCCAACCTTAGCAACGCTGGCGCCGGTTTGGCGCACAGACCGAACACGCGTGCTGGACCACAGGCCCGCTGTTCCATCCCTTGCGGCCCACGCTGCACTTTCATTTTTCCGGGTTCCACCATGTCCAAAAAAGTCTTTATCAAAACCTTCGGCTGCCAGATGAACGAGTACGACTCGGGCAAGATGGCCGATGTGCTGAACGCTGCCCAGGGCTATGAGCCCACGCAGGATGTGGAAGAGGCCGACCTGATTCTCTTCAACACCTGCTCGGTGCGTGAGAAAGCGCAGGAGAAAGTTTTCTCCGACCTGGGCCGTATCAAGCACCTGAAGAAAAAGGGCGTGCAAATTGGTGTGGGCGGTTGTGTGGCCAGCCAGGAAGGGGCCGCCATCATCGCGCGCGCGCCCTATGTGGACGTGGTGTTCGGCCCGCAAACCCTGCACCGCCTGCCCGAGATGCTGGCCGCGCGTGCGGCACAAAACAAGCCGCAGGTGGACATCAGCTTCCCGGAGATCGAGAAGTTCGACCACCTGCCACCGGCCAAGGTGGAGGGTGCTTCGGCCTTTGTCAGCATCATGGAAGGCTGCAGCAAATACTGCTCGTACTGCGTGGTGCCCTACACCCGCGGCGAAGAGGTCAGCCGCCCGTTTGAAGACGTGCTGGTCGAAGTTGCCGGCCTGGCCGACCAGGGCGTGAAAGAGGTCACGCTGCTGGGCCAGAACGTCAACGCCTACCGCTCTGCCATGGGAGACAGCGCCGAGCGCGCCGACTTTGCCACGCTGCTCGACTATGTGGCTGACATTCCCGGCATTGAGCGCCTGCGCTACACCACCAGCCACCCCAACGAATTCACGCCGGCCCTGATTGCCGCCTACGACAAGATCCCCAAGCTGGTCAGCCACCTGCACCTGCCGGTGCAACACGGCAGCGACAAAATCCTGATGGCGATGAAGCGCGGCTACACCGCCATGGAATACAAGAGCACGGTGCGCAAGCTGCGCGCCATCCGCCCCGACATGGCCTTTAGCAGCGACTTCATCGTCGGCTTTCCGGGCGAGACCGAGGAAGACTTTGCCAAGCTGATGAAGCTGATTGACGACGTCGGCTTCGACAACTCCTTCAGCTTCATCTTCAGCCCGCGCCCCGGCACGCCAGCGGCCAACCTGCATGACGACACGCCGCACGAGGTCAAGCTGCGCCGCCTGCAGCATCTGCAGGGCGTGATCAACGGCAACATCGCCCGCATCAGCGCCAGCCGTGTCGGAACCCTGCAACACATCCTGGTGGAAGGCGCCTCCAAGCGCGACGGTGGTGAACTCATGGGCCGCACCGAATGCAACCGCGTGGTGAACTTTGCCGGCCAGCCGCGTCTGGTGGGCCAGATGGTGCAGGTGCGCATCACAGAGACGCGCAGCTACACCTTGCGTGGCGAAGTACTGACACAGGAAATGGCGCGGGGTTGAATCCCATACCGCCCAATGTACGAATCAGTGGGTTTTGCTTGCCCCGTTTCCCCTCTAGAGTCGGCACACAAATAGCGATTCCGGGGAGGAACTGCATGACCAGGATCAACGTGATCTTCGTCAGCGCGTTGCGCGACGAAAACGGGCTCGATTTGCCACGGGCTTTGCAGCATGTGGCCGGACACAAGTACACAGATTCACTGCATTGCATGACCCTGTTTGCCGCAGGCAGCCTGATGCAGGTGATCGATGGCGAGGCGCCGCAGGCCCGAGCCGAGTTGAGACGTATTTTCCAAAGCTCGCACTACCTCAACGCCATCGTGTTGAACGAAGAGGAAGTGCCCGAGCCCAGCCTGAGTGGCAACAGCCTGGGGGCGCTGCATCTGGCGCCTGCCGTGATTGAAATGCTGCCTGAAAATGTGGTGCTTTTCAGTCTGAACGAAGGCGCCATCACGCAGCGTGTGCGTTCGAGTATCGCCAGAAATTTGCTTAAGCAATTTGCTGCCGACTACTCTTGAACAGGCCTGCACCC
>JAYVNF010000506.1:0-8439 GCA_043758575.1 Rhodoferax sp. | reverse complement strand
AAGGTGCGTGGGTCGTTCAGGCCCATGGCACGGCTGACAATCACCGCAAAAGACAAAGAGCCCAGGCAGTAGGCCGCCAGGGTTGCCAGCACGGGGTACACATATGCAATCGATTCCAAACCAAATTCTCCTCTGAGGTGCCTTAACCGTCACGAAACGCTAGTCGGCCAGCGCGCACTGTACCTGCTTTGCCTGCAACAGCTGCACGCAGACCTGGGGGTCCAGGCCCACCAGGTAGCCGCGCCGCCCGCCGTTGATGAGAATGCGCGGCAGCTCCAGAATGCTTTGCTCGATATACACCGGCATGCTTCTGCGCGTGCCAAAGGGCGAGGTGCCGCCCACCAGGTAGCCGCTGTGGCGATTCGCCACCTCGGGCGCACAGGGCGCAACCGTCTTGGCACCGATCTGGCGCGCCAGGTTCTTGGTGGACACCTTGCGGTTGCCATGCATGAGCACCAGCAGGGGCTTGGCATCCTGGTCCTGCATGACCAGGGTCTTGACCACCATGAAGGGATCCAAGCCCAGCACCTCGGCGCTGTGCTGCGCCCCCCCATGTTCCAGGTATTCGTAAGGGTGCTCGGTGAACACCACCTGGTTGGCTTTCAGCAGCTGCGTGGCCGGGGTTTCGGAGACGTGTTTTGCCATGTGGGTTCTGCTCAGGCCGCCGGGTCGCGCAACTCCCAGCGCACCGCGTCAATCTTTTTCAGCAGCTCTTCGGGCAGAGTGGTACCCCAGGCAGCGAGGTTTTCGTCCAGCTGCGCCAGGGAGGTGACCCCGATGATGGTGCTTGTGACCTGCCACTTGGTGTAGCAAAAGGCCAGCGCCATTTGCGTCGGTGTCAGGCCGTATTCCAGCGCCAGGGCGTTGTAGCGGCGCGCCGCTTCCAGCGCCTCGGCGCGGCCCCAGCGCTGCTTGCGCATGGATTCAAACTTGGCCAAGCGCCCCTGTGGCGGCGCATCCGGCCCGCTGGTGCCCGAGGCATCGTATTTGCCCGTCAGCAGGCCAAAGCCCAGGGGCGAATAGGCCAAGAGCGACACGCCCAGGCGGTGCATGGTTTCGTCCAGGCCGTTCTCCAGCGCGCGGCTGACCAGGCAGTAGACGTTTTGCACCGTGGCCACACGCGGCAGGCCGTGCTGCTCGGCCAGGCGCACAAACTCGTGCACGCCATACGGCGTCTCGTTGGACAGGCCGATGGCGCGCACCTTGCCGGCCTTGACCAGGGTCTGCAGCGCATCCAGTTGGGCATGGATGGAGCTGAGCGCCACGTTGTCCTTGGCCGGGTCGTAGTACAGGCCGCCAAACATGGGCACATTGCGCGTGGGCCAGTGCAGCTGGTAGAGGTCAATCACATCGGTCTGCAGGCGCTTCAGGCTGCCCTCGCAGGCGGCGATGATGTCGGCGCCAGTGAGGTCCGGGCTGCCGCCGCGAATCCAGGGCATGCCGCGCGAGGGGCCGGCCACCTTGGTGGCGAGTATGAGTTTGTCACGCGCGCTGCGGTTGGCTGCCAGCCAGTTGCCGACAATTTTTTCCGTGGCCTGAAAGGTCTCGGCGCGCGGTGGCACGGCATACATCTCGGCGGTGTCGATGAAGTTGACGCCGCGCTCCAGCGCGCGGCTCAGGATGGCATGGCTGTCGGCCTCACCCACCTGTTCACCAAAGGTCATGGTGCCCAGGCAAACAGGGGTGACATGCAGGTCGCTTTGACCGAGTTGTACGAGGTTCATGGCGTGAATTTGGATAGAGATAAAAAATGCAAAAGCGAGCTGCACACTTTAACGGGCGCACTGTAGCAATGAGGGTGCAGAACGGACAAAAAAGGGCATGCGACACAGGCCAGTGCAGGGATAACCCTTGCGAGCCCCACAGCATAAACACATAGCATTAGTTCGTCGTTGAAACTATTTCCTCCTCATAACGGAAAGTGCACTCTTTGTGAACCTCTCTCATCTCAAAATAAGCACCAAGCTGGCCCTTGGATTTGCCAGTGTGCTGGCGCTGACCGTGCTGCTAGGCGTGCTGTCCCTGTCGCAGCTGTCCAACCTGTCGGTCAAGACCGAACAAATCGCCACCAACAACCTGCCCAGCGTGCAGTACGCCGCCGAGCTCAGCGGTTTGCTCAACGGCGTGCGCCGTGCCGAAGCACTGCATTTGCTGGCCTCCGACCCGGAAGTGAAAAAGCAGGAAGAAGCCAAGATCGCCGACATGCGCAAGCAGATGGACGCGCTCGATGGCAAAGCCACTGCCGCCTTTGCCTCCGAGGTGGAAGCCAAAGCCTACGCCAGCTACAAGAAGAACCGCGATGCCTGGGCCACCGCCGGTGCACAGATGCTGGAACTCTCCCGCGTGAACAACGCCAGCATGGCCGAGGACATGTACAAGGACCAGGTCGGCAAGCCCTTCCAGGCCACCATGAACGACATGGAAACCATACGCGACTTCAACAGCAAGGAGGCCGACAACGTCTGGGCCGAAACCCAGAAGGTGGTGAGCACCGGCAAGGCCACCGTCGTGGGCGCGCTGGTGGCCGCACTGGCCATAGGCGCGGTGCTGGCCCTGCTGATCTCGCGCGCCATCACCCAGCCAATTGCCGATGCCGTGCGCGTGGCCAAGGAAATGTCCAACGGTGACATGACGCACGAACTGCATGCACAAGGCACTGACGAAATTGCCGAACTGCTGCAGTCGCTGGAGGCGATGCGCCAAAACCTGTCGCGGGTGGTGTCCACCGTGCGCCAGGGCTCCGAGGGCGTGGAGACCGCCAGCTCCGAGATCGCCCAGGGCAACCACGACCTGAGCGCGCGCACCGAACAGCAGGCCAGCGCGCTGGAAGAAACCGCCGCCTCCATGGAGCAGCTCAGCGCCCAGGTCAAGCACAACGCCGACAGCGCGCGCGAGGCCAACCAGCTGGCCACCAATGCCTCCACCGTGGCCGTGCGCGGCGGCGATGTGGTGGGCCGGGTGGTGGACACCATGAAGGAGATCAACACCTCCTCGCGCAAGATCTCCGACATTATTTCGGTGATTGACGGCATTGCCTTTCAGACCAACATCCTGGCCCTGAATGCGGCCGTGGAAGCGGCGCGCGCCGGTGACCAAGGGCGTGGTTTTGCCGTGGTGGCCTCGGAGGTGCGCTCGCTGGCCGGGCGCAGCGCCGAAGCGGCCAATGAAATCAAGAACCTGATCAACGCCAGCGTGGAGCGGGTGGAACAGGGCACGGCCCTGGTGGACGAAGCCGGCACCACCATGACCGAGGTGGTGTCCTCGATCCGGCGCGTCACCGATATGGTGGGTGAGATCAGCTCGGCCAGCAACGAGCAGTCCATAGGCGTGGCCCAGGTCGGCGAGGCGGTAACGCAGATGGACCGCGTAACCCAGCAAAACGCGGCGCTGGTGGAGCAGATCGCCGCCGCTGCCAGCAGCCTGAAGGCGCAAGCCGGTGAGCTGGTGAACACGGTATCGGTCTTCAAGCTGGATGCCAGCCGCCAGCAGGCACAGCGCAGCGCGGTGCGCAGTGCTGTGCAAACGTCCTTTGCCGGCAGTGAACGCCGCGCCATCGAGGCGCCCCGACCCAAGCCGTTGGCACAACCGGCATTCCGGCCCAAGCCGGCTGCCACACCCATAGCCCCAGCGGCGCGCCCCACCAAGGCCCTGCAAACGCCGCCCAAGGCCCTGCCCAAGCCGACGGCCGCCGCCAAGCCAGCGGCACCGGTGGACAACAGCGACGGCGATTGGGAAACTTTTTAAGCCTGCTGCTCCAGCTGCTGCGCAATCAGCTTGCGCGCGTGTTCGTAAGCGGCCTGCACGGCGGCCGCTTCGCTCGGGTAGTCGTTGGGCACGCGCCGCGGCGCGCTGGCATGGGCCTTGAGTTTGGCGTAGTCGCGGTCGCGTTCAAACTGCACCCAGGCACGCCAGCGCCGGGTCGGTTCGCGGTGGGTGGAAACCGAAACGCAAAAACCGTCCTGCTCCAGAATCGGGTAGGTGTACATGGCAACGCTCCTTGGACCAACAACGAAGTTGGTATGCAAGCTTAGCCAGCACGGCTGGTATTTTCAAACACGGCGAAACTGCAGGTGCGTCTTGCGCAACGACCACCCCAATTCAGCGACAATAGCCGGCAAATACAGGTCAACCGGGGACAGCCGTGCAGGATTTCATCTTCTTCATTGATGCCATTGGCAGCACCACGCTGCTCTATGCCGGTGCTGGTTTTCTCACGCTGTTCCTGCTGTTCTGGCTTGGCTACCGGGTCATCAAATCGGCGGTGCGCGAGGGCATACGGGCCGCCGGCTTGGGGCCCAACCCGATACGTCCACACCGGCCCTTGAGCCAGCAGCTGGACCCGAAGTACGATTTTGTCTACACCGAGCCGCGCCAGCTGTAGTAACTAGGGCTGTTTCCCTGGACTGTCCGAGGCAGTCACCCAGAGGGAAGCGCTGTGGACATCCACCTCATCCAGCATTGGCTTCCAGCACCAGGTCGGCGTCGCGGTGCACCGCAATGAACTGGGGATCTACGTCAGCCCGCGCGCACGCTCGAGCTCTTGCAGCCGCAGCACGCGGCGTTGCACCTTGCCGGTGGTGGTCATGGGTAGGGCGTCCACGAACTCGATTTCCTTGGGGTATTCGTAGGGCGCCAGCATGCCCTTGACGTGGGCCTGCAGTTCCTGCGTAAGTTGCGCGTACAGGGCTTCGCGCGCCCGGGTGCTGCTGCCACAGGCGGCCAGGGTGTCGGGTGCCAGCACCACATAGGCCTTGACCAGGGCGCCGCGCTCGGCGTCCGGCTTGGGCACCACGGCGGCATTGGCCACGGCCGGGTGCTTGACCAGGCAGTTCTCGATTTCGCCCGGGCCTATGCGGTAGCCGGCAGACTTGAAAATATCGTCCGAGCGGCCCTGGTACCAGAGGTAGCCCTCGGCATCGCGCACCGCCAGGTCACCGGTACGGCACCAGTCGCCGGTGAATTTTTCTTGCGTGGCGGCCGCGTTCTTCCAGTAGCCTAAAAAGAAAATCGGGTCGGGCTCGCCGTGCACGTCATAGCGGTTCAGGGCCACGTCGCCCGGCACACCCACGGCGCATTCCTGGCCGTCGTCATCGATCACGGCCACGCGGTGGCCGGGGTAGCCCATGCCCATGCTGCCGGCTTTGGGTTTCCAGTGTTTGGCGCAATTGCCGACGATGTAGTTGATCTCGGTCTGGCCGAACATTTCGTTGGGCGTCACACCCATTTGCTGTTCGCAGTAGGCAAACACCGCATCGCCCATGGCCTCGCCAGCGCTCATCAAGGCCTGCAGGCGCAGGCCGTATTGCTGCTGCACTGTCTTGCCCGCCGTGCCGGGGCAGGCCTTCATCATGGCTTTGATGGCGGTGGGAAACAAAAAGGTGTGGGTCACCGCGCAGCGCCCCAGCAGTTGCAGCGCGCCTTGCGGATCGAAGCGCCCGGCATGGGCCACGATGGTGCAGCCAAAGTACAGCGTGGGCAGCAGCGCATCCATGAGGCCGCCGGTCCAGGCCCAATCGGCTGGGCTCCAGAACACGGCCTCAGACCGGTCATTGCGCTGGCCGTCAAAGCCAAACCAGTTCTGGCTGCAGACGAAGCCGGTCAAATTGCCAATCAGGGCGCGCTGCGGCAGCAGGGCCCCCTTGGGGTTGCCGGTGGTGCCGCTGGTGTAGATCAATATGGCCGGGTCTTCGGCCGCCGTGGTTGCGGCCACAAACTAGGTGGACGCGCGGGCCAGGCTTTCGGTGTAGTTGATTTCGGCAACGGCCCGGGTGCCGGCGGCACGGCCCACGCCTATGACCGTGCGCAGCAGCGGGCAATCGGCGCGCACCAGCTGCAGCGCGGGTAGCGCAGCCTGATCGGCCAGGGCCAGCACGGCCTCGCTGTTTTGCAGGCGGTAGCCCAGGGCTTCGGGGCCAAACAGCATGGACAAGGGCATGGCCACGGCGCCCATTTGCAGCACTGCCATATAGGCCACGGCGGTCTCAAAGCACTGCGGCATCACGATGGCCACGCGGTCACCGCGGCGCACACCCAAGGAGACGAGCACGTTGGAGAGGCGATTGGCCTGCTCCTGCAACTGCGCATAGCTGTGGGCGCTTTGCAGCGCACCGTCGGCATAGGTGCGAATGGCGATGCGACTGGCTGCGTCGCCCTGCGCCGCCCAGCGCTGGCTGCAGACCTGGGCGATGTTGAACTGGGCCGGCACCTGCCAGCGAAAACTGCTGTGCAGGCGGCTGTAGCCAGGCGGCGGCGCGGCGGCACCAGTGGCTTGCAGACGGGGCAAGGTTTGTTGCGGCAGGAATGCGGGCGGGACGGTGATGGGGTCGCTTGGGGTGGTGGGCACTGCGCTTCTCCGTATGATTGCCCGAATGTACCAAGCCCAACGTATTTCCAAGAGCGAATTCATCCCCCTGCGGGGCCTGCACTACCACGTGCAATGCTGGGGCCAGCCCGCCCCGGACAAGACACTACTGGTCCTGCTGCATGGCTGGATGGACGTGGCGGCCAGCTTCCAGTTTGTCGTAGATGCCCTGAGCGCGGACCGCTTCGTGATTGCGCCGGACTGGCGCGGCTTTGGCCGCACGGCGGTGAAGGACGTGGACCACTTCTGGTTCCCGGACTACCTGGCCGACCTGGACTTTTTGCTGGACCACTATGCCCCGGACCAGGCCGTGAACCTGGTGGGCCACAGCATGGGCGGCAATGTGGCGATGCTGTATGCCGGGGTGCGGCCCGAGCGTGTGCGCCGCCTCATTAACCTGGAGGGCTTTGGCATGCCGCGCACCGTGCCGGCCCAGGCGCCAGGCCGCTATGCGCGCTGGATGGACGAGCTCAAAAGCCTGCACCAGGGCGCACGTACACTGCGCAGCTACGACAGCCTGGCCGGCGTGGCCCAGCGCCTGATGAAAACCAATCCGCGCCTGGGCCAAGACAAGGCCGACTGGCTGGCCGGGCACTGGGCGGCACAGGATGCCCAGGGCCAATGGCAGATTCTGGGCCATGCGGCGCACAAGATGACCAACGCCCAGCTCTACCGGGTGGAAGAAGTGCTGGAAGTCTTCCAGCGCATCAGCGCCCCCACCCTGTGCGTGCAGGCCAGCGAGGACAGCATGGCCTTCTGGTGGAAAGGCAGCTACACGCTGGAGGAATTCCACCAGCGCATTCAGTGCGTGGCGCAGCTGGAGCGGGCCGTGGTGGACCAAGCCGGCCACATGCTGCACCACGACCAGCCGGCGCAGGTGGCAGCGCTGATAGAGCGCTTTATTGCCTGAGCGCTGCCGTATCAAGCGATGTGCGGCCAAGCCGGTCAAGCATGAGAAAATGCTGGATTAACCGAATAGCCACACTTAGGACAGAACATCATGGAAGCAGAACGCGTCAACCTCATCGGCAGCACCCTGGCAGACCTGGGTGCACGCGCCCTGGCTTTACGGGGGTATCTTTGACTACGATGCCAAATCGGAACGTCTGCGCACCGTCAACGCTTCACTAGAAGACCCCACGGTCTGGAACGACCCCAAGCGCGCCCAGGAACTGGGCAAGGAAAAGAAGATGCTGGACGGCGTGGTCATCACGCTGGACCAGCTGGAGAGTGAGCTGTCCGACAACACCGAGCTCTTCGAGATGAGCAAGGAAGACGGCGACGAGGCCGGCCTCATCACCATCGAGGGCGAGACCGCCAAGCTGGCCGCCATCATCGAGGGGCTGGAGTTCCGCCGCATGTTCAACAACCCGGCCGACCCCCTGCCCTGCTTCCTGGACATCCAGGCCGGCGCCGGTGGCACGGAGGCCTGCGACTGGGCCAGCATGCTGCTGCGCCAGTACCTGAAATACGCCGAGCGCAAGGGCTTTACCGCCACCGTGGAAGACCTGACCGATGGCGACACCGCCGGCATCAAGGGTGCCACCATCAAGATCGAGGGCGAGTACGCCTTTGGCCTGCTGCGCACCGAAACCGGCGTGCACCGCCTGGTGCGCAAATCGCCGTTTGACTCCTCCGGCGGGCGCCACACCAGCTTTGCCAGCGTGTTTGTCTACCCCGAGATTGACGACACGATCGAGATCGACATCAACCCGGCCGATGTGCGGGTAGACACCTTCCGCGCCAGCGGCGCCGGCGGCCAGCACATCAACAAGACCGACTCGGCCGTGCGCCTGACCCACATCCCGACCAACATCGTGGTGCAGTGCCAGGACGGACGCAGCCAGCACAGCAACCGCGACGTGGCCTGGAAGCGCCTGCGTTCGCGCCTCTATGACTTCGAGATGCGCAAGCGCCAGGCCGAGCAGCAAAAGCTGGAAGACACCAAGACCGATGTGGGCTGGGGCCACCAGATTCGCTCGTATGTGCTGGACAACAGCCGCATCAAGGACCTGCGCACCAACGTCGAAGTCTCGGCCACGCAAAAGGTGCTGGACGGGGACCTGGATGTGTTCATT
>JAYVNF010000505.1:0-2702 GCA_043758575.1 Rhodoferax sp. | reverse complement strand
TCACTGCTCCTGTCTTCATTGCGGGTCTTCTCGCCAGCACTGCCAACGCAGGTGAAATTGTTCCCGCCAGCATGGAGGCCTACAAGCAGGCATCCATGGCCAAGAAGCCCATCATCATGCACATCCATGCGAGCTGGTGCCCGGTGTGTGCCAAGCAGAATCCTGCCATTGAGGCCCTCATGAAAGAGCCTGAATTCAAGGATGTGGTGGTTTTCAAAATTGATTTTGATACTGACAAGGCACTGGTGGAGCAGTTGGGCGTGAAGTCCCAAAGCACGCTGATTGCGGCCAAAGGGCCGGTGGAAATCGATCGCATGGTCGGCATTTCCGATCAGGAGCAAATCCGCCAATTCATCCGCAAATCCCTGTAATTTTTGCTTGGCAAGTCGCCCCATGATGATGCTTGTTTTTGGACTGATAGCCGGTGCGCTTTCCACCCTGTCGCCCTGTGTGCTGCCGATTGTTCCCATCCTCATGTCCAGCGCCATGCAAGCGACGCCGCAAGGCCCGTTTGCACTGCTGGGCGGCGTGGCGCTGTCCTACACGCTGGTCGGTACCGTACTGGCACTTTTTGGCAGCCATTTGGGAATCGATGCCGACCATGTGCGCACCCTGGGTGCCGTGTTGATGGTCTTCTTCGGGGCGATGTTTCTCCTGCCTTTCATGCAGCGTGCATTGGTCAGCCTGCTGGCGCCGTTGACAGACCGCGCCCATGGCACGGCCAGCGGTTTGCGCGTTGACAGCACGCTGGGCCAGGGCCTGTTGGGGCTGCTTCTGGGGGTGGTGTGGTCACCCTGCGTGGGACCGACCTTGGGTGCGGCGGTGACGCTTGCGGCCAAGGGGCCTAGCGCGGCGCAAGCGCTGGCCACCATGCTGGCCTTTGGCCTGGGTGCGACCATCCCCATGGGCTTGCTGGTCTACGGCTCCCGGGCTGCATTGGGCAGCCGGCGCAAGCTGATGGCCTCGGTCGGCCTGTGGGGAAAGCGCATCATGGGCGCCGGCCTGGTTGTGGTGGGCGCCATGGGACTGACCGGTGCGGATCGGGTCGTGGAGGCGGTGCTCACCCGCCATATGCCAGCCTGGCTGATTGATGTGGTGACGCGCTACTAGGTCCAGAACCTCAGGCCCGGTCCCCTGATCCGCGTACTTAAAAACCGGTGCCTAGGGAAAGCCCCCTCTTTCGAAGCTATCAAAGTATCAGCCACTGGCTAAGTTGATACGCAGTTGCGCAAACCCAATACCTACAGTTCACCACGCCGGAAACACATTGCAGTCCTTGCAATTCGCGATAGCAAGGACGGCGGTGGTTCAAGCGAACTGAGGGCTGGCACCCACCCGTGGCAGCCATAGGGTTTCACAACACATTCAATTCGAACGGAGACGGATATGTCACAACACAAAAAATGGTCGCTGCTGGCTGGCAGCGCCCTGGTCCTGGCCACACTTGCGGCCGGTGCCGCCCAGGCGCAGATGTGCAAGAGCAATGTGCGGGTGCTCTCGCAGCCCCGCGACGGCGTGAGCCTGCTGGAGAAATACAAGGACGAATTCAAGGCCCTGAGCGGTGCCTCCTTTGAAGTCGACAACTTGAACGAAGGCGACCGCCGCGCCAAGTCGCGTGCCGATGCCTCCACCGTGGGCCGCTACAACGTCTACTACGTGGACGAGGCCAATGTGGCCCTGTTTGCCAAGTCCAAATGGATTGAGCCCCTGCTCAAGCACTACCCGAAAGAATACGACTACAGCGACTTTGACTCCGGCCGCCAGAAGGTCGCCACCTATGAGGGCGTGCAGTGGTTTGCCCCGCTCACCGGTGGCGGCGACATGCTGGTCTACCGCAAGGACCTGCTGGAGAAAGCCGGCATCAAGCCGCCCAAGACATTGGAG
This sequence comes from Rhodoferax sp., assembly GCA_043758575.1. Lineage (GTDB taxonomy): Bacteria > Pseudomonadota > Gammaproteobacteria > Burkholderiales > Burkholderiaceae_C > Allorhodoferax. The sequence goes on along the minus strand of JAYVNF010000505.1, from coordinate 818 downwards.
GAGTTCAGCGCCGCAGTGAAGAAGCTGCACGACCCGGCCAATGGCATCTACGGCGTGGCCCTGCGCGGCCAGCGCGGTTCGGGCTCCAATGTGTGGCGCTGGATGCCTTACTTCAAGGGCTTTGGCGGCCAGTGGTTTGACGGCAACAAGCCGACCTTCAATTCGGACGCTGCAGTGAAAGCCACAGACACCTATCTGGACCTCTTCAAGTACTCTGCGCCCGGCACCAAGACCGGTAGCTGGGACGAGTCCACAGGTGCCTTCCTGGCGGGCAAGGTGGCGCTGTTGATCGAGTCCACGCCGCTGACCGGCATGGCGCTGGACCCCAAGGTCTCGCAGGTGGTGGGCAAGGTGGCCTTTATGCCGCCGCCCGCACCGCTCACCGGCGGCGGCTACGGCCATGGTTTTGCGATTGGCGCCAAGGCCAACAAGAGCGAAGCCGACAAGGACTGCGCCGGCCTCTTCATCGCCTGGGCTACTTCCAAGAAGAACGAAGAGCGCCGCCTGGCCGAAGGCCAGTTTGGTGAACTCAACCGCACCAGCGTGTTCAACAGCCCCGAGTTCAGCAAGCGCTACGGCCCGGATCTGGGCAAAGCGCTGGCCGAGACCGGCAAGGTGACGGCGGTGAACTTCTGGCAGGACGCGCAGTGGCCTGACCTGGGCGACCACTGGGGCATCTTGCTGGAAGAGCTGATCACCGGCACCCGCTCGGACGTCAAGGGCAGCCTGAACGAACTCAACCAGTTCGCCCTGGACCTGGTGGCCAAGCGCAAGTAAGCCCGCCGCAACACCGGTCACCCGCCCGGTGTTGCACGGTG
>JAYVNF010000504.1:0-2707 GCA_043758575.1 Rhodoferax sp. | reverse complement strand
AGCACAAAGAAGCTGCGACCCTGGCTGATATCCCAGCTGCCCAGCAGAATCGGCGGCACACCCTGCAGCCCGTCGTACTTGCCCAAAGCATCCAGATTGCCCATCAGGTAGTACAGCGACAGGCCCCAGGCGATGGTCGCCAGCGGCAGGTAGTGGCCCGACATGCGCAGCGTGATCCAGCCCACCACCAGCGCACTCACGGCCGTGATGAAGAGCCCGGCAAATACGGTTGCCCAGGGCGACCAGCCCATGCTGACGCACAGGTAGGCGCTGGTGTAAGCGCCTATGCCGACAAAAGCGGCCTGGCCGAAGGACGTTAAGCCGCCAATACCGGTGAGCAGCACCAGGCCCAGGATCACCAGGCTGTAGAGCGCGATGTAGTTGAGCTGGGTGATCCAGAAATCCGGCACCGGTGCCAGCGCATACAAGAGCATGCCGGCAAACACGGCGATGCGCTGGGCCCGGGCGTTGTGCAGCCAGTGCTGCAGGGTGGGGGGGAGCGTCATGTCAATGTTCCTCGGCGTGGCCATCGGCCAGGGAGCGCCACAACAGAATCGGCAGCACCAGCGTGAACACAATCACCTCCTTGAAGGCGCTGGCCCAGAACGAGCCAAAGGCTTCCACCAGGCCGACAAACAGCGCGCCTATGGCCGCCAGCGGATAGCTTTGCAAGCCACCCATCACGGCCGCCACAAAGCCCTTGAGGCCGATTAGAAAACCGGAGTCGTAAAACACGGTGGTGGTCGGGCCTATCAGCAGACCCGAGAGGGCACCAATCAGCGCAGCCATGGCAAAGGTGGCCTGGCCTGCGCCTATGGTGGAGATGCCCATCAGGCGCGCGCCCAGGCGGTTCACAGCCGTGGCCTGCAAGGCCTTGCCGTAAAGGGTGCGGGCAAAGAACTGCCACAGCAACACGATCAGTGCCAGCGACACCATGAAGATGATGATGGCCTGGCCCTTGATGGTCAGCCCAGCCAGATTCACGCGCATGTCCCAGAACGAGGGGTTGCGAAAACCTTCGGCGCCAAAGAACAGCAGGCCCAAACCGGTCATGGCAAAGTGCACGCCCACCGAAACAATCAAGAGCACCAGTGCGCTGGCATCGGCCAGCGACTGGTAGGCCAGGCGGTACACCAGGGGACCGAAGGAGGTGACGATGGCCACGGTCAAGCCGGCCTGCACCAGCAGCGGAAAATTCTGCGGTGCGGCCCACGCTGCCATCAGCGACAGGGCGGCCGGCACGGCCAGCGTGCGCAGTCCCGCCTTGAGCGCTTTGGCGGCGTCATGCTGATGCAACCAGCTCTGGCGCGCATCCAGTACAGCGGCCAGCAAGGCCATGATCAGCAACAACCAGACCGTGCCCGGCACCTGCCCGGTCTGAAAAATGGCCAGGGTGAGCGCGCCATAAGCCACGAACTCGCCCTGGGGGATGAAGATCACCCGGGTGACCGAGAACACCAGGACCGTGGCAAGCCCCAGCAAGGCGTAGACAGCACCGTTGGTCATGCCGTCCAGCAGCAGGATGCTGAAGATTGTGGAGTCCATGGGGTTTACTCAACCTTCCAGTCGCCATTCAGCACCTTGAGGACCACCCCGGTTTCCGGTGTGTAGCCCCAGTGGTCTTCCTTGGTCCAGTTCAGCACGCCGTGAGCGACCACGGTGCGGCCCATGTTTTCCAGCGCATCGCGCAATGCGGCACGGAATTCCTTGGTGCCGGGCTTGGCTTTTTTCAGTGCGATCGGCACCGCCTTCTCCAGCACCGAGAAGGCGTCATAGCCATGCGCTGCAAACTGGTTGCGGCTGCCGGCGCCATAGGCTTTTTCATACTGGGCAACAAAGGTCAGGGCGACTTTTTTGGAGGGGTGGCTGTCGGGCAACTGCTCGGCCACCACGGCCGGTCCGGACACCACATACGCACCTTCCACGTCCTTGCCACCCACGCGCATCAGGTCGCGCGAGGCGGCGGCATGGGTCTGGTAAATCTTGCCCTTGAAGTCGCGTTCCACAATCGCTTTGTGCGGCATGGCCGCACCGCTGCCGGAGGCCACGATCAGCATGGCGTCGGGGTTGGCCGATACCAATTTGAGGGCCTGGGCGGTCACGCTGGTATCCGAGCGGGCAAAGCGCTCGGTGGCAATGACCTTGATGCCGTTCTTCTCAGCCTCGGGTGTGAAGTCGCGCAGCCAGCTTTCGCCATAGGCGTCGGTGTAGCCCAGAAAGCCAACGGTCTTGATGCCCTGCTTCTTCATGTGGCCAACCAGCGCATGGGCCATGACGGTGTTGGACTGGGGCAGGCGGAAGGACCAGTTGTCCTTGCCGGCTGGCAGTTCGGCCGGGGACAGCATGAGCTGCACGGTTTCGGCTTCGGCTGCAATGCCGGCTACGGGAATGGCCACCGGCGTGGCGACCGAGCCGACGATCACATCGACCTTGTCATCGGTGACAAAGCGCTTGGCGTCCTTGATGCCAGTGGTGGGGTCGGTGGCGTCGTCCAGCACGATGACCTTGACCTTTTCACCGCCAATGCTGGTGGGCCAGAGCTTGACCTGGTTGTTCACCGGAATGCCCAGACCGGAGGCCGGGCCGGTCAACGGCAGGATCACGCCTATGGTGATGTCGGCCAGGGCCGCGCCCGACATGGCCAGTGCGGCAGCGGCGGCGATAAGGGATTTGATGGCTTGCATGTCTTGTCTCCTGTGGATGTTTT
>JAYVNF010000503.1:0-2710 GCA_043758575.1 Rhodoferax sp. | reverse complement strand
GCAATGTCTTCGGGGTAGCGGTGGTAGTGGTCGCAGGCGACGCTGCCGTCTTCAAACTGGTGCACCTTGCCGGGGGTGGCGGCAAAGGTGTCCCAGATACTTTGGCCGCAGCCGTCCAGGTCGGTGGCGCCTTCGATCTGGTAGCTGGCGGTGGAGGCGCCCCAGAGAAAGTCGGTGGGAAAGGTTTTCATGGTCTGCTCCTTGGGAATCAGGCAAAGGTTGAGGGTTCAACCGGTCCCGACTGCGGGCAGACGGGGTTCAGGTTGGCGCGGAGCTGTCTCGCACCGGGAAGTCCAGCTGGAGCGGCTTGCAGGGCCCGTAGGCCACCGAGCCGCGCCACACCACCTGCGGTTGAAAGTTGCGCAGCACCGGCAACTTCAGGCCGTAGCAAAGGTTGAGCAAATGGCGGCAGCCATTGGTGGCCACATCGCTGATGGGCACGTGCACGGTGCTCAGGCCCGGTGTGGTGTAGGCGGCGATCTCGGCATCGTCGTAGCCCATCACCGAGAGGTCCTGCGGCACGCGCAGGCCGGCCTGGGTGAAGCGCTGGATGGCCGCCATGGCCATCACGTCGTTGGCGCAGAACAGCGCAGAAAAAGTACGCTTGGGCAATGCGAGCAAGGTGCTGGCAGCGGCATAGCCGCTGTCGAAGGTGAACAGGCCGTCCACCTGGTGCTCGGGCCGGATGTGTACGCCGTGTACGGCCAGCTCGGCCTGAAAGCCGGCCATGCGCAGCGCGATGTCGGGACCGTGCTGGCTGCCTTGGATGGTGGCAATGCTGCGGTGGCCGCGCGCCAGCAGGGCACGTGCGGCCAGCTGGCCGGCCAGGTAATGGTCGGCGCTGAAGCAGTTGGCCTTCATGCCGGCCACGCTGCGGTTGAGCACCACCAGCCTGGGGTTGTGGTGGTAGAGCGCCAGAAACTCCTTGTCGCTGACATGCGAGCTCAGCGCCAGCACGCCGTCGCATTCGCGCTGGAACAGAAAGTCCAGGCTGTTGCGCGCCCGCTCGGACTCGCTGCCGTGGCCATAGCCGCTGGCGGCCATCATGTGGCGGTCGGCACCGCGCAACTCGCTGTCTATGCAGGCCAGGATGGGCGAGTAAAACGAGCCCTCGAACACCGGCACGAACACGCCCACCATGCCGGACTCGCGCAGCGACAAGGCCCGCGCCGCCGACGAGGGCCGAAAGTTCAGTGTTTGTACTGCGGCCTGCACCCGCGCCAGCGTGGCCGCAGAGACGGCCCCCTTGCCGGAGATGGCACGCGAGGCCGTGCCCACGCCCACGGCGGCCAGCCTTGCCACGTCCTTGATAGTTGCCATAGGCCTTGAGTCTACTCACAGGCGTTCCTGGGTCTGGGCATCGAACAGGGACAGCTCGGAGGTGGCCATCTGCAGGCCCACCGTGCTGTCCATGGCCGGCGTGGCCTGGGCTTCGAGTTGCACCGACAGGGTGCTGCCCTGGGCATTGAGCCAGACGATCTGGCTGGAGCCCATGGGCTCTATCAGGTTCACCGTGGCCTGGCCCTGCGTGGCCTCTTCGGCCGCACACAACTTGATGGACTCGGGGCGCACGCCCAGCACGCAGGCCTGGCCGTGACTGGGCATCTGCTTGAAGGGATAGGCGCTCATGTCCAGGGTCAAGGCCGGGGAGACAAAGCGCGTGGTGGCACCGCCCTGCTGCAGCGTGCCTTCTACAAAGTTCATGCTGGGCGAGCCCAGAAAGCCGGCCACAAACAGATTGGCCGGGCGGCTGTAGATGGCTGCAGGGGTGTCGATCTGCTGGATTTTTCCGCCCAGCATGACGGCAATGCGGGTGGCCATGGTCATGGCCTCGACCTGGTCGTGCGTGACGTAGACCATGGTGGTGCCTATGTCCTTGTGCAATTGCTTGAGCTCGCGCCGCAGCTCGGCGCGCAGCTTGGCATCCAGGTTGGAAAGCGGCTCGTCAAACAGAAATACCTTGGCATCGCGCACCAGGGCCCGGCCTATGGCCACGCGCTGGCGCTGGCCGCCCGAGAGCTGGGAGGGGCGACGGTTCAGCAGCTCGCCCAGGTGCAGCATCTCGGCGGCGCGGTTCACGCGCTTTTCAATCTCGGGCTTGGGCACACCGGCCACGCGCAGACCGAAGGACATATTGCGCTCCACGTTCATGGTGGGGTAGAGCGCGTAGGACTGGAACACCATGCCGATGCCACGGTCCTTGGGGTCGGCCCAGGTCACGTCCTTGCCGGCGATGCAGATGCTGCCTTCGCTCACATCGTTGAAGCCGGCAATCGTGTGCAGCAGGGTGGACTTGCCGCAGCCCGAGGGGCCCAGCAGCACCAGGAATTCGCCGGCCTGCACCTCCAGGTTCATGGACTTGAGAATGCTCACACCGCCCAGGGTGATGTCGAGGTCTTTGATGCTTACTGCGGCCATGGTGGGATGTCGTTCTGTAGGGAGGAAAATGGATAACCGGATGGATGGACGCCGGGGCTTCAGCCCTTGACCGCGCCCGCCGCAATGCCGCGCACAAACCAGCGGCCGGAGAAGAAGTACACCAACAGCGGCACCAGCGAGGTCAGGATGGTGGCGGCCATGTCGACGTGGTAGCGGCGCTCGCCAAAAGTGGTGTTGACCAGGTTGTTGAGCTGCACCGTCATGGGGTAGTTGTCCTGGCCGGCAAAGATCAGGCCGAACAGGTAGTCGTTCCAGATGCCGGTGAGCTGCA
>JAYVNF010000502.1:0-2716 GCA_043758575.1 Rhodoferax sp. | reverse complement strand
ATGCATCGCGCTGGAAACTGCCACTGGCGTCAGCGCCGCAGAACTCCCGTTTGAGCATGGGGTGCGGCATGCATTTGAAACGGGTGATGCTGAGGTTGACCGGCTGGGTGTGACCATGCAGCGTCAGCGAGCCCCGCACCAGGGTCGGGCTGCCGTCGACAAACTTTTCCAGCGTGCCTTTGTAGTGTGCCTGCGGTGATTTCGTCACATCGAAAAATGTGTCCCCAATGGCCCATGCGTTGAGTGCCTTGAGCCCAAAGTCGATGGAGGCGAGATCGATAGCAATGTCCACCGTCCCGGTGCCGGCTTCCTTGTCGAGCACAACAGCGCCGGAATTTTGGGTCATCTTGCCGCGCCAGTACGACATGCCCATGTGATCGGCCTCAAAACTGGGGTAGGTGTGCATCGGGTCAATCGTGTAGCTGACCGGCGCGGCGATCGTGCTGGCCGAAGCCATGGCAAGGGCGATCAACAGGGTTTTGGGATGTAGTTTGGACATTCTTGAATTCCTCTTGGTTGGATTGCGTAATTTCTCGGGCTGCTAGCGCTGTGATGCTGCCGGCGCAGCCGTCTTGGGTTTGAAGTCACACACCGCACTCACCGCGCACTGCCAGCACAGCGGCTTGCGCGCTTGGCAGATATAGCGCCCATGCAGAATCAGCCAGTGGTGCGCATCCACCATATAGGCCGCGGGGATGCGCTTGAGCAGCTTGTCTTCCACCTCGCGCGGTGTCTTGCCGGGCGCCAGGCCGGTGCGGTTGCCCAGGCGAAACAGGTGCGTGTCCACGGCCATGGTGGGCTCGCTAAAGGCCACGTTGAGCACCACATTGGCGGTCTTGCGGCCCACGCCGGGCAGCGCCTCCAGTGCCTCGCGTGTGCGTGGCACCTGGCCGCCGTGCTGCTCCACCAGCATGCGGCAGGTCTGCATCAAATGGCGCGCCTTGCTGCGGTACAGGCCTATGGTCTTGATGTGGGCCTCCAGCCCTTCCAACCCCAGATCCAGAATCTTTTGCGGCGTGTTGGCAACCACAAAGAGGCGGCGCGTGGCCTTGTTGACACCCACATCGGTGGCCTGCGCGGACAGCAGCACGGCGGCGAGCAGCTCAAACACGGAGGCAAACTCCAGCTCGGTTTGCGGATGCGGGTTGGCGGCCTGGAGGGTGGCGAAAAAGATTTCAATGTGGGCAGGGGTCATGCGCTCACGTTAACAAACTTTTCGCGCTCGGGAAACGTGTCGCGCAGCCACTGCGGCTGCAGCTTCAGCGCCAGCAGCACGTCCAGCGGCAAGCTGCTGATAGAGCGCGGGCTGGCGTTTGGTGTTTCGGCAAGCAGGCCAGCCAGATGCACCACCGCGCCCAGCCGCGAGAAGCCGTCCTCGGCCATGGGGTCGGCGGCGCGCTGCAAGGCCTGCACCATTTGCGGCGGGAAGTTCCAGCGCCTGGCCATCTCGGCGGTGATCTGGCCTTCGGTAAAGCCGACCAGCCTTTGCTCGCGCTGCCACTGCACGCCGGGAATGCGGGGCAGCTGCTCAATTTCCTGCAGCACCTCGGGCTGGGCCTGGGCAATCAGCAACTGGCCCAGGTGCAGCATCATGCCGGTGAGCCAGCCAATCGGGCCGTTGACATCGGCCTGCGGTGCCAGCCACTGGGCGTAGCCAGCGCAGTCCATGGCCGATTGCCAGAATGCCTTGCGGTCCAGGCTGGGGAAGGCATTGAAGGTGTCACTCAGGCTGGCACCCAGGGCCAGGGTGCGCACCCGCTCCAGCCCCACCAGCACCACCGCGTCCTCCAGCAAGCCCACGCTGCGGGGCAGGCCAAACTGGCTGCTGTTGGCCAGCTTCAGCAGGCGCGCGGCAATGGCGGGCTCGCGCGCAATCAGGGCGCAGACCTCGTTCACACCGGCGGCGTCGCTGTCCAGCATGCGGATCAGCGCATGGGTGACATGGCTGATGCTGGGCAGCTGCACCGTGGCAAAAAAAGATTCAAGGTCTGGCACAAGGGTTCCTGATTTTTTCGAAGCACAATCAGTTTGAATTTACCGCAAACCATTCGCATAAAACGCCATGATATTCGCCGATAGACTGAATAATGTAGAGACTTCCGCTATTCGGGAGCTTTTCAAGCTGCTTGGAAAACCAGGAATCATCAGTTTCGCCGGAGGTTTCCCGGACAGTGCGATGTTTGATGTGGAGGGCATACGCGAAGCCAGCAACACAGCGCTGACCGAAGAGCCCGGCGGCGCCCTGCAATACGGCGCCACCGAGGGCTACCAACCCTTGCGTGAACAGCTGGCCGCGTTCATGCACAGCAAAGGCGCACAGGACGTGGCGCCCGCGCAGCTGATCGTCACCACCGGCAGCCAGCAGGCCCTGGACCTGCTGGGCAAGACCATGATCAGCCCGGGCGACAAGGTGATTGTGGAAGGCCCCACCTTTCTGGCCACCATCCAGTGCTTTCGCTTGTATGGTGCCGAGCTCATCAGCGCCCCGGTGGATGCCCATGGGGTGAATACCGACACGCTGGAGCAGCTGATAGCCCAGCATAAGCCGAAGATGGTGTACCTGATACCCACCTTCGGAAACCCCAGTGGCGCACTCCTAAGCCTGGAGCGGCGCAAGCGTGTGCTGGAGCTGGCCGTGCAATACCAGACCCTGGTGGTGGAGGACGACCCCTATGGCGACCTGCACTTTGGCGAGGCGCCTCCGCCCAGCATGCTG
>JAYVNF010000501.1:0-8520 GCA_043758575.1 Rhodoferax sp. | reverse complement strand
GGGATTCAGTAATTACAAAGATACCGTTTTAGGTTGAATGGTTATGTCCCACCAAGTCAAATCGGTGGAGCGATGTAGGCGTTGTTCCAAGTCTCTTTTCTTGCCGCTGCAAATTTTGACGCCTTTTTCGTAGATGTCATCGACCAAACTCACGACTGTGCGCATGCCTTTCCAGCAGAAATTTCCGGCCCGATTGATAACCGTATCCACGGTGTTAAGGAGGTAGCCATTCCATGACTTCTCCAGTCCCGCCCAATAGCGCTCAATGGCGTTGTATTTGCTGTGATAGGGTGGGTAGTAAACCAGTCGCACAGATAGCCCGGTCATGTCAGCAAATTGCGTCATGCGAAGAAGAAATTGACTGCGTCGCCCGTTGCATTCGGGGCCGTTATCCAAATTGATGACAAGCTGTTTGAGGTCAGAAAGATCGGGTTCTCTGTGCTGCCACCACAGCAGCAAACCATCGACCATGAAGTCGCTGGTTTTGTAGTTGGTTCCAAGAAACAAAAATGACTGACCGCTGAGCGGCTCCAGTATGCCCCCAGGCACCAACTTCTCCTTCATGCACATGTCATGGTCCAAGGCTTTGACGGCCACTACACCGCGAGAGCGTCCGCCTCTGGAGTATTCGCCAACATGAACTGTTGCCTTGGTGTCTATGCTGATCCTCAAGGTGTCGGGGTCAGCATCTGCCAGAGCATTCAAGCGCCTGACGTTCTCGAAGATGGCGTCGGTTTCGGCGGTTTTTTTTGAACCTTGGTCTTGGCTACGGTGCGCAGTCGGTAATCCTGGCGGTTCAGGAGATTGGAGATGGTGCGCTCAGTGGGCAAGGACTGCGTTGGCCATCCGTTTTGGACAAGTGCTTGTCGTACCGTTTTTGCAGTCATGTTGCTGTACAGCAAGGTGGTGCGCAGACTCGACTCAGATTGACTGTGAGGCTCCATGATGGCCCGTATTTCAGTCAACAGCTCAGGGTGCTTGTCTTCCGTCTTCGGCTTGACTCGCGCGGAGGTGTCGTTGACACAGGCTATTCCGGTTTGATATTCATGGATGCCCACTTCAACGGCACCTCGACTCCAACCAAACACGCTCTCTGCCACGCGTGGCTTGCCATCGAGCAGCACCGTGGCCACATCACCCATCGCTCGCCGACGCGCTGGCCAGGCAATCAACTCAACAAGTCGTCCCACTAAATCCACCATCTCTGGCGATACGCCATTGCGCACCAGTGTGGGTGTCTTCATACGCAAAACCTCCGGTTGTGCAGAATGAAGACATTATAAAAGGTATTTTAGTAATTACCAATTCCCTAAACAAGATCAAGACACCAGTAATAAGTTCACGACTTCACTGTCCTTCAGGCTCATACTTGGATTGGAAAATACTGTGGGGGCATTGCCGGGTCAGCCCAGGGACTTTCCCTGATTCAGCTACAGAGTGTGTGCGGCCTGACATTTTCGCTGGCACCGCCGCGCCGACGTGGGAAATTCAGGGCCAGCCCCCACCCTTTGCCCCCCACCCTGCCGGAACACCGCCACACCATGACCCGCAATGGCCCACCCGTCGCCGCCCATGGGCAGCATCCCACCGTCTTTGTGGTGGACGACAACGAGGCGCTGGCGCGCAACCTGGCCTGGCTGCTGCAGTCGGTGCAAATACCGGTAGAAACTTTTGGGTCGGCACAAGCCTTTCTGGACGCCCTGGATGCGCAGCGCCCGGGCTGCCTGCTGCTGGACGTGCGCATGCCCGGCATGAGCGGTCTGGATCTGCAAAAGCAGCTGGTGGCGCAGGGCTTGCTGCTGCCGATTATTTTCATCACCGGCCATGGTGATGTGCAGATGGCCATGCGTGCCGTGCGCCTGGGTGCGTTTGACTTTATCGAAAAGCCCTTTGACGAACAGGACTTGCTGGACCGCATCCACCAGGCCCTGCGCTGTGACGCGCGCTTGCGCGCGCGCCAGCACGAGCGCCAGGCCCTGCAAGCGCTGTTTGCCAGCCTGACCCCGCGCGAGCAGGAAGTGCTGGGTCTGGTGGTGCAGGGCCAATCCAACAAGGCGATTGCCAAGGTGCTGGACTTGAGCGCCAAAACCATTGAGGTGCACCGCGCCAGCATGATGGCCAAGATGCGCGCCCACTCGGTGGCCGATGTGGTGCGATTGGCGATGCAGCAGCAGATGCTGGCGTCGCCCGCCGGTCTGCCAGGGTCGCACGGCTGAACGCCGGCTGTGGCGATGCAGGTATCCTTGGGAGCCAGAACCGGCGCCCACCGCCCTGCCCCCCTATGACCTCATTCACACCGCTTCACGCCCTGTTGGGCGGCCTGCTGATAGGCCTGTCCGCCACCCTGCTGCTCTGGGTCAATGGCCGTATTGCCGGCATCACCGGCATGGTCACACGCTTGCTGGTCAAGCCGGCGCCCGCGCAGGCCTGGCGCCTGTTGTTTCTGATCGGGCTGGTGCTGGGCAGCGCGGCCTATGCCCGCTGGTTCGGCGCCACACCGCTGCGCCAGGGTTTTCCGCTGCCGCTGCTGGTTACTGCGGGTTTGCTCACTGGCTATGGCACGGCCCAGGCCAATGGCTGCACCAGCGGCCACGGCGTCTGTGGGCTGGCGCGTGGGTCGCTGCGCTCGCTGGTGGCCACCGCCACTTTTTTGGTGGTTGCCATGGCCACCACCTATGGTGTGCGCCACCTGCTGGGTCTGGCCACATGAGCCGCACCAGCCTGCGCAACCTGGCGGCCCTGGTTTGCGGTGTGGTGTTTGGCCTGGGCCTGTCGCTGGCGCAGATGACCAACCCCGACAAGGTGCTGAACTTTCTGGACCTGCGTGGCGCCTGGGACCCCAGCCTGTTGCTGGTGCTGGGCGGCGCCGTGCTGCTCAGCAGCGCCGGCTTTGCACTGCTGCGCGGGCGCCGCACGCCGCTGTGGGACACGCAGTTCCACATGCCTCTGGCAAAAACCATAGACCGGCCCTTGCTCATAGGCTCGGCTCTGTTTGGCATGGGCTGGGGGCTCTCGGGCTACTGCCCGGGCCCGGGCATTGCGTCGCTGGGCTTTGCCAATCCGGAGGCCCTGTGGGTGGTGCCCAGCATGGTGGCCGGCGCCGCCCTGCAGCGCTGGAGCCAATCGCGTCCCAGCGCGGACATTGACTAAGCGCAAACCATTTCCAAACCGCACACCCACCTGCCACCCTACACTGCCAAGCACAGCCCTCCAACGCCCACACCCACCATCCTTTATGAACGAAGCACCCGCAGCACCGCACACCATCGAATGGCCCACCTGGATGCTGTGGGGCCTGATTTGGGGGGCCTGGCTGCTGTTGGTGGGAAGCTATGCCAGCCTGCCCAGCTGGCTGGCCACACCGCTGCTGATCCTGCTGCTGGCCTGGTACATGAGCTTCCAGCATGAGCTCACGCACGGCCACCCGACCCGCTCCGAGGCCCTCAACCGCCTGATCGGCCTGCCGCCCTTGGCCATCTGGTACCCCTTTGACACCTACAAGGCAGACCACCTCAAGCACCACGATGACGCCCACCTGACCGAACCCGGTGTAGACACCGAGAGCAACTACATCACGCCCGAACAGGCCGCCGGCATGGGGGCGGTGGCGCTATGGATTTACAAGAGCCAGCGCACCGTGCTGGGCCGCTTGCTGATAGGCCCGGCCATCGTCATCGTGAGCCTGGCCACGCGCATTGCGCGCTCCCTGCGTGCGGGCCACTGGGGGGCGCTCACGGTCTGGGCCGTGCACCTGCCACTCGTTGCCCTGCTGCTGCTGGGCCTGGAGCGCTACACCGGCCTGTCGGCCTGGCACTATTGCTTTGGCATTGCCTACCCGGCCCTGGGCCTGGCCATGCTGCGCTCGCTCTACGAGCACCGCCCCGGCATGCTGCCGGCGCACCGCACTGTGATCAACGAGGCATCGGCTCCTTGGCGCCTGCTCTATCTGAACAACAACTACCACGTGGTGCACCACGCCTATCCGCAGCTGCCCTGGTACCAGATCCCGGCCGTGTACGCGTCCGACCGCGCAGCCTGGCAGGTCGGCAACGGCGGCTTTGTGCTACCCGGCTATCTGCACCTGATCCGCCACTTTGCCTGGAAGCCGGTGGACCACCCGGTGCTGGCCGCACCGGCCACGGCGCCCCAGCGTGCGCCCAAGTCCACCACGGTACCGGCCCAGCTCTAGGCCATGCAGGCCGCCCTGCCCATGTATTTCCCGCCGCCAGCGGCGCTGCAGGCGTTCTGGGCGGCCCTGGCCGCGCTGCTGCGGCGCGACCCGGCAGTGGCGCCCGACAGCATCCCCAGCCAACTGTCCGCGGCGGCGGACTGCCATCTGCAATGGCTGCAGCCCGATCTGCTGCTCAGCCAGGCCTGCGGCTATCCGCTGGTGACCCAGTTGGCGGGCAAGGTGCAGCTGGTGGGCACTTTTGCCTATGACGCTCCCGGCGCGCAGGGCACGGACTGCCGCAGCCAGCTGATCTGCCGCGCCGACGATGCGCGCGCCGCTCTGGCCGACTTTGCCGGCAGCACCCTGGCCTTTAACGACAGCATCTCGCAGTCCGGCTACAACGCCTTGCGCTCCCTGGTGGCCAGTACCACGACTGGCGCCACAGCAGCACGGCCCTTTTTTGCCGCGACGGTGGTGACCGGTGCGCACTACCGTTCCATCGAAGCCGTGCGCCGGGGCCAGGCCGACATGGCCGCCGTCGACGCCGTGAGCTGGGCACTGTGGCAACGCGACCAGCCAGCGCTGGCGCCGTCGCTGAGGGTCTTTGGCCAGACCGAGGCCTATCCCGGTCTGCCCCTCATCACCGCCCTGCAAACCCCCGCCACCCTGCTGGCGGCGCTGCGCCGTGGCCTGCACACCGTGGCCCATGATGCGGCCTACGCCAGCGTGCGTGCGCCGCTTCTGATCTGTGGCTTCGCGCCCACCACGCTGACCGACTACCAGCGCTGCCTGGACATGCAGCAAGCGGCTTTTTCACGGGGCTTGGCGCAGCTCTGAGGCCGGGGCCCACCGTGGCCTGCTTCCGTCTGGACCTGCCGGGCTGTACCGAATGCAGTCTGGCCGGGGCCCGGCCTTGCTTGGCTAATGCCCAAGCGGGTGCTAGCCTGACCGCACCCCATATACAAGCGGAGGCCACCGAGATGGAAAACCCTTCTGGCACTTTTTCCCCCGCAGCACGTGCGCGACGCCAGCTGCTGCTCTGCGGCATGGGCCTGGCCCTGGCCGGCTGCTCCAAAGAAACACCGCCGCCCGAAAAACCCAGCGCCAATGGCGCAGCGCCCCCGGCCACCGCCACGCCTGGCGCTACCAGCAGCCCTGCATCTGGCCCGTCCGCCAGTGCCGCCAACGCCGCTGCGCCGCGCGCCACCGAAGGCCCGATGATCGAGCTGCTGCAGGCGATTGCCGGCAGCTACACCGCCGGCAAGATGTCCGTCACCGCCTTCCCGGTGGGCCGGGTGCGTGCCGACATGGAAAGCGGTGCGGCCGACATGGCCCTCGCCTTTATCCGCCTGCGCGCCGATGCCGATGCCAAGCTCAAGTACCGTTACAGCAGCAAGGGCACGGGCAGGTCACCTTTGTGCTGTACAGCCGCAAGAACGCCCGGGTGCGGCCGCAGGACATCGTGCAGGCCGCTGCCAAACCGGCGGACAGCTTCCCCTACAAAATTGAATCCGCCTGGTTTGACTGGGGCTTTCCCGTGATCCAGTTCACCGACTTGGCCAGCGCCTTCAGAAAGCTCGAAGCCGGCCATATCGACGCCTTTTTGTGGGCCCAGGAAGAGGCCGATGCCGAGCTGCGCAAGCAGGGCCTGAAGGACATCGTGCGCGAGGCCTTTGGCACCTACGACGATGTGCTGGCGATTCCGCGTGGGGCCCGTGGCGACTATGTGGACAAGGTCATCACCGAGGCCTTGACCCGCCTGGCTGCCAGCGGCCGGCTGCAACAGATCTACCGCAAAATCCACCTGCCCTACGATCCGTGGCAACCCTGAATGCGCTCGGTCTCCTCGCAGCTGCTGCGCCGGGTCATGTCGGTGTACCTGAGCGCGACCCTGGCGCTGTTTGTATTTGAGGTCGTCACCCAGTACCAGAAGGCGCGCAGCGCCGTCATTGACGAGCTGGCCCTGGTGCAGCAGACCTTCAGCGACAACGTGCGCCTGGCGCTGTGGAACTTCAACGACGTGCAGCTCGATGCCAGCCTGGAGAGCATCCGGCAAATGCCCAGCGTGATGCGCGTCATCGTGACCCTGCCCAACGGCGCGCGGGTGCGCGACGTGGCCGGCAGCGGCGCCCACAAAGGCCAGGTGCCCTGGCTGCCCGTCACCCTCTACACCAACCGCAAACCGGTGGTCAGCCCGGAGGGCAGCGGCGAGCGTCCTTTGGGCGAGCTGGAAATCCAGAGCGGCAGCAATGTGGCGGTGCTGCGCATTCTGGACAACCTGCTGTTTGCGGCGGCCAAGCTGGTGGTGGGCACGGCCCTGCTGTTCTGGTTGGTGAAGGTCAACTTCGACCACATGCTGACGCGACCGCTGCTGGATGTGGCGCGCCGCGCCGAGGCGGTGCGCCCGCACGAAATCAACCAGCCGATTCCGGTCAAGCCCGGCATTCCCGACGAGCTGGACCTGATCTCCACCGCCATCAACGGTCTGGTGCAGGAGGTGGCACAGGCCCTGGGCGCGCTGGACGGGCTCAACAAAGACCTGGAGAGCACGGTGGAGCGGCGCACCCAGGCACTGCTGCTGGCCAACAGCGACCTGATGCACTCCATGGAAGTGCTGGAGGCCACACAGGTCAGCCTGGTGGCCGCCACCGAAGCCAAGTCGCAGTTCCTGGCGAACATGAGCCACGAAATCCGCACCCCCATGAACGCCATCATCGGCCTGGCCGGCCTGGCGCTGCGCCAAGAGCTGTCCCCGCGCATGCACGACTACCTGAGCAAGATCCGCGACTCGGGCCAGCACCTCTTGGGCATCATCAATGACATTCTGGATTTCTCCAAGGTGGAGTCCGGCAAGCTCGATATCGAAAGCGTGGCCTTTGAGCTGGACGCGGTGATCCAGAACATGGTCAACCTGGTGGGCCAGAAACTCGAAGCCAAGGGCCTGGCGCTGCTGCTGGACATCGCCGCTGATGTGCCGCGCCAGCTGCTGGGCGACCCGCTGCGCATAAGCCAGATTCTGGTGAACTACGTCAACAACGCGGCCAAGTTCACGCACCAGGGCCAGGTGCGCGTGTCAGTGCGCGCCACGGCCCACGCCGGCCACCAGGTCAGCCTGCGCTTTGCCGTGACCGATACCGGCATAGGCTTGAAACCCGAGCAAATGGAGCGCCTGTTCCAGAGCTTTGTGCAGGCCGATGCCTCCACCACACGCGAGTACGGGGGCTCCGGCCTGGGCCTGGCCATCAGCAAAAGCCTGGCCCGGGCCATGGGCGGCGATGTCGGTGTGCAAAGTGAATTTGGCCAGGGCTCGACCTTCTGGTTCAGCGTGCGCCTGCAGCTGGCTGGCGATGCACAGCACCCAGAGCCCGCGCACCCTGCAAATACGGAGCGGGCAGCCAGCGACCAAGCCGCTGCAATGGCACTGTCCCACCATGCTCTGCCCAGCCCCGCGCTGTCGGCCCGTGCACTGGAAGCCGAGCTGGCCCGCATTGCCGGCGCCCGCCTGCTGCTGGTGGAAGACAACGAGCTCAACCAGCAAGTCGCCACCGAGCTCCTGCGCTCCCAGCACTTCGTGGTGGAGGTGGCCGACAACGGGCAGAAGGCGCTGGAGATGGTGCATGCCCACCGGGCCCAGCAGCAGCCCTTTGACCTGGTGCTGATGGACATGCAAATGCCGGTGATGGACGGTGTGACAGCGGCGCGCCACCTGCGCGAAAGCCTGGACGCGCAGACCTTGCCGATCGTGGCCATGACCGCCAACGCCATGGCGGCCGACCGCCAGCGCTGCCTGCAAGCCGGCATGAACGGCTTTGTGACCAAGCCGATTGACCCGGATACGCTGTGGCGGGCGATGCTGCAATGGATTGGCCCGCGCCCCGGGCTGGGCGTTGTACTACCCGCTGTGCGACAGGAAGACAGACCGCAGCACGCCGCACCTGACGGTGCACCCGAGCTGGAGGCCACGCTGCAAGCCTTGCTTGCAGTGCCCGGGCTAGACGCCGCCGCCGGCCTGCAGCGCATGGGGGGATCTGCCACGCTGTATGTGGGCTTGCTGCACAAGCTAGTGCAGTCCTATGCCGATGCCCCGGCGCAGGTCGCGTAGGCCTTGCACGACGCCGACCTGGCCACGGCCGAACGCCTGGCCCACACCCTCAAGGGCGTGGCCGGCAATCTGGGCGCCGTGGCGCTGCAGCACTGCGCCGGTGACTTGGAGACTTGCCTGCGCAACCTGCAGGCGCTGCCCGCGCCGGCACTTCAAGTGCAAGTGAAAGCGAAAGTGCCGGCTCAGGCTGAGGTACCCGTACAGGCCGCGTTGCAGGCCACCGCCGACACCCTGCAGCAGCTATTAA
>JAYVNF010000500.1:0-8529 GCA_043758575.1 Rhodoferax sp. | reverse complement strand
CAGCATAACGCCAGGGTTGCCTTGTGCAAGTCTGTCGGCAAACGCCAGCACCTGTTCAGATGCGCAAGATTGGGCGCAGGGCTGGATCGTCTTTTACGACGACAACAACAGCGGCACGCATGAGGAGGGGGAGGCCGTCATCTACCGGCAGGAGGCACTGTCGGGGGCCTTCAGCATCATTGGCAATGGCCCGGTCGCCCAGTACGTCTCATACACGCCTTTGGGGCAGGCAAAACTGCTTAACGGGGGGTTTCAGGCCGGGACTTTCACCGTTTGTTCCAACGGCGCTGAGCATGCGACCGACTACCAGGTGGTGGTTGCCGCTTCCGGGCGCGCCAGGATGGCGAAGGCCTCGGCAGACCAGTGCCGCTGAACCTGTGCCCCCTGAGCTACTTGCTCACTTCATCCACCAGCGTCCTGAATGCGTCAATGTCTTCAAAGTTGCGGTAGACGCTGGCAAAGCGCACATAGGCCACTTTGTCCAGTTTTTTGAGTTCGCGCATCACCAGTTCCCCTATGCGGGTGGACTGCACTTCGCGCAGGCCCAGGTTGAGCAGCTTTTCTTCGATGCGTTCTATGGCCGCATCCACCTGTTCGGTACTCACCGGCCGTTTGCGCAGCGCCAGGTTCATGGATGCCAACAATTTGACGCGCTCGAATTCAATGCGCCGCCCATCCTTTTTGACGATGGACGGGAAATTCACGTCCGGGCGTTCGTAGGTCGTGAAGCGCTTTTCACAGGAGCCGCACTGGCGGCGCCTGCGGATGAAGTCCCCGTCCTCGGACACCCGGGTCTCGACCACCTGGGTGTCCTGGTTGCTGCAAAACGGGCACTTCATTCTGTGCGCAGCGCCGGGCCGCCCCAAGCAAGCACATTCCCCTTTGGGGGGCAGCGAAGACGCAAAGCGCTGAGCGTGAGGGCCATGCTTTGCTTTATTTGTAAACCGGGAAGCGGGAGGTCAGGGCATGCACCTTGGCGCGCACGGCTTCGATGTTGGCGGCGTCACGCGGATTGTCCAGCACGTCGGCCACCAGGTTGGCGGTCATACGGGCTTCTTCGTCCTTGAAGCCGCGCGTGGTCAGGGCCGGGGTGCCGATGCGCACGCCGCTGGTGACCATGGGCTTTTCCGGGTCGTTGGGGATGGCGTTCTTGTTGATGGTCATGTGGGCGCTGCCCAGCACGGCCTCGGCGTCCTTGCCGGTAATGCCTTTGGAGCGCAGGTCCACCAGCATCACATGGCTTTGGGTGCCACCGCTGACAATGCGCAGACCGCGCTGGGTCAGGGTCTCGGCCACGATCTGGGCGTTTTTCAGCACCTGTTGCTGGTAGAGCTTGAAGCCGGGCTCCAGCGCTTCCTTGAAGGCCACCGCTTTGGCGGCAATCACATGCATCAAGGGGCCGCCTTGCAGGCCGGGGAAGATGGCGCTGTTGATGGCCTTCTCGTGCTCGGCTTTCATCAAAATGATGCCACCGCGCGGACCGCGCAGACTCTTGTGGGTGGTGGAAGTGACCACGTCGGCATGCGGCACCGGGTTGGGGTAGATGCCGGCGGCAATCAGGCCAGCGTAGTGGGCCATGTCCACCATGAAGAGGGCACCCACGTCTTTGGCGACTTTGGCAAAGCGGACAAAGTCGATGTGCAGGCTGTAGGCGGAGGCGCCAGCAATTATCAGTTTGGGTTTGGTTTCGTGGGCACGGCGCTCCATGGCATCGTAGTCAATGGCTTCGTTGGCGTCCAAGCCGTAGCTCACGACGTTGAACCACTTGCCGCTCATGTTCAGGGGCATGCCGTGGGTCAGGTGGCCGCCTTCGGCCAGGCTCATGCCCATGATGGTGTCGCCAGGCTTCAGGAAGGCCAGGAATACGGCCTCGTTGGCGGAGGCACCGCAGTGCGCCTGCACGTTGGCGGCGTCGGCACCAAAGAGCTGCTTGACGCGGTCAATGGCCAGTTGCTCGGCCACGTCCACATATTCGCAGCCACCGTAATAGCGACGGCCCGGGTAGCCTTCTGCATATTTGTTGGTGAGCTGGCTGCCTTGCGCGGCCATCACGGCGGGCGAGGCGTAGTTTTCGCTGGCAATCAGCTCAATATGGTGTTCCTGGCGTGCGTTCTCGGCCAGGATGGCCTTCCACAGTTCGGGATCGGTTTGTTCAACGAGGATGTTGCGGTCGTACATGGCAGTCCTTTAAGACAATGGGCCTGTGCGTCTACGGTGACACAGGGCTGCCCAGGCGAACGGCTGATCGCAGCGACTTGTAACCATCGTGCGGCAACGCTCCCCAGTGGTGTCCCACGTCAGCCCCAGGAACAGGTATGTCCGGGGCCTATCGCCAGTCGCGTGCAGGGGGAGTTTAACGGATGCCGATCAGGAGTTCAGCAGGCTGGCCACGGTCTCGGACCCAGGCTTGGCGGTCGGTGCCGATTTGACCGGCACGATGGGCGCAGCCATCACCGGCACCGAGCGACCAGCGGCGACTTGCTTGATACGGTCGTGTTCAGCCATGACCTTGGCAGCGTAGCCGCCGTCCTCGTCCAGATTGCCTGCGCCCACATAGAGCTTGAGGCCGCCTTCTAGCGAGCCGGCGCGGGCCACGCAGTCTTGCAACACCTTCACGCCCACCCGCAGATTGGTCAGCGGGTCAAAGGCAGCATAGCGTCCGCCAAAGTTGTCGTACTTGTCGCTGTGCACCTTGGTCATGACCTGCATCAGGCCCTGGGCGCCCACCGTGCTTTGGGCAAAGGGATTGAAACCCGATTCCACGGCCATCACCGCCAAAATCAAGGTCGGATCGAGTTTGGTCTTGGCGCCGGTTTCATAGGCCTCGGCCACCAAAGCACTTAAGGGCTCGGGCGCAATGCTGTACTTGCGGCTCAGCCAGTAGGTCACTGCGGCCTGCTGTTTGGGCAGGTTTTTCGGGTCGGCGGCCGTAGCACGGTCTACCGCGTCGGGGCTGCTGACAAAGCCGTTGATAACGGCCTGGCGGTCTTGCAACCAGGTGATGAGCTGGGCTTCGCCGGCTTCGCGCAGTTCGGGGCGGGCGGTAAGGGTAACGGTTGCAAACATCACGGCCAGGCCCAGCAGGGCAAAACCGTTGTGTGTGATTTCAAAAAAGCCCTGGGCAATGTCGCTTGCGAATACGCGAAGCCCACGGGTGAATTTTTCGGTCGCTGTCATAGCTTTTCCTTCTTAGGCGGGAGCCCCGGGTCCATTCGCTCCGGCAGAATTGCCGGTGCACAGGGTGGGCACCACGTTTGGGTTGGTACGCTATCAATATCCTGCGGCGTCTTCTAGACATGTGCAGCGATTTGAATATGCCGAGTTCGGCAGCGGATGCGGGTAATCCCTTGAGTGTTCAGGGATGGACGGATTTTAAAGTGACTCATTATAACCAGTCAATCATATCAAAGTGCATTGATATGCTTTTTTGCAACTTAAAGACCGCAAACGCAGCACCGGTGCGGGCTGCGCAGCAGCGGGCTGCGCTTTGAAATTTTTTCCAATCGGCAGCCACCCGTCCATAAAAATCCAGGACTTGAAATGCGCTGGGGGCCGGCCTATTCTCAGTTGCCCGTGCAAGCGGGCATGTGTCGGCAGTAGCCAGTCCGTACGGTATGGGTATGTGATAAAGCGGCCCCGACATCACTTGAGGCAATCAGTTGCCTCTGGTCTGCGTCGGGACGTCAATCTCCCGGGGTGGCGAAATCGGTGACACAGGACAGTTCGTCCGTCACCTGGCCCGGATTCCTGTAGGAATGCAGAAATCCGGGCTTTCTTTTGGGTAGTTGTTGCCCGGGCCAATGTAAAAACAGGGGAAACCGCTGATTTAGCAGCGAAAATAGCAGGCTATCTCTCCCTCTACCCTGACCCGAGCCCTACTGTGACGTCTTCTCATTCCGCCAAACATTCCGATATTTCCCAACTGGACGCATTGACCAAGGGTGCTTTCTCCGCGCCAACTGCCGGCGAGCGTGCGGCACGGGTTCGCGATTGGCTGGCAGCCAAGCCTTCATCGGAAGAGCTTGCCGATGTATTCAAGGAGCTCAGCGTCAAGGACAAGGGTGCCGCCAAGCTGGTGCGCGAACGACTCGACGAAATCCGCCGCTCCAAAGGCCAGGAAGCACTGGGTGCCGAATGGGCGGCCAAGGCACAAGCCTTGTTGGCCATCACCAAACTGAATATTGCCGATGCCCTGGCCTGGCAACGCGATGCCGCCAAGGCCGGCGCTCCGCTCAGCAAGGAGCCTCTGGCTACCTTGAAGCTGGAACTGGCCGAGCGGGTGCGCGGCATAGAAGACCTGCAGCACCAGGTGCAGGTGCAGCGTGAAGCCGCGGTGCTCTTGGCCCAGCGGATCGAAGTGCTTTCCACCAAGCCGTGGAAAGATGCTGAGCTGGCGCTGGAAAGCCTGCGCGCCGACGTGGGCCACTGGCAAACGCAGGCGGCCGCTTTGGTAGCCAACGCTGGCTGGCCCAGCGTGGACCTGAAATTTCCACCGCTGCTGGACGCCTCACGGGCCCAGCTGCTGGTGGTGTGGGACGCCTTCCAGGCAGCCGTGGCCCAGGCCCTGGCATCGTCCCAGGATGCCAGCGCGGCACTGCCCCCGGTTCCGGTGTGGGCGGACGAATTGCGCGCAGCCCGTGGGGTTCCGGCAGAGGCCGTGGCCAAGCCCGGCAAAGCGCCGATTGACCCGGAGCTGCGGGCCAGTGCCATGGCAGCAGTCAAAGAGGCGCTGGCCAAGCTCGAAGCCGAAGTAGGTGAAGGCCATGGCAAGGCCAGTGCCGGCGCTGCCGCGGCCCTGCGCCAAGCCTTGAAAGAATTTGGCAAGCTGATTGATTCCGCCCTGGAGAACCAGTCGCACGCCGCATTGGCCGCTGCCGGTGAACTCGAAGGCTGGCAACGCTGGCGTGCTGACCAACTGCGCGAGGAACTGGTCAGCAAGGCTGAAGGTTTGCTCAAGCGCCCGGAAGGCCAGGCCATTGGCGGGCGCAAGATGCAGGAAAACCTGCGCACTTTGCGTGAGCAATGGAAGCAGACCGACCAGGGCGGCGTACCCAACCATGCCCTGTGGAAGCGCTTTGACGAAGCCTGCAACGAAGCCCACAAAGTCGTGGAAGCTTGGCTGGAAAAGGTCAAGGCCGAGGCTGCAGAACACCGGGCGCAGCGCCTGGCCCTGATTGAAGAAATCAATGCCTGGGCCGCAGCCAACCGCACCGCACTGGACGATGACTGGAAGGGCTTTAGCCGCATCCTGCATCAGTTTGGTGACCGCTGGCGCGATGGCGGACATGTTGGTGAAAAGGTGTTTGCCGAGCTGCAGCCGCTGTGGAAGCAGGCCATCGCCCATGCCGCTGCCCCGCTGGAAGCACTGCAGGCCCAAAGCCTGCTGGTGCGCCAGGCCATGATTGAAGAAGCCAAGGTGCTGGGTGCTGCCCCGGTGCTGCGGGTGGATGCGGTCAAGGCGTTGCAACAGCGCTGGCAGGCCGAAGCCCATGCCGTGCCGATGGACCGGCGCCAGGAGCAAAAGCTCTGGGACGCGTTCCGCAAGCCGGTGGATGACGCCTTCAACCGCAAGACCCAGGAACGCGAAAAAGCCCAGTCCAGCCTGAACGCGCATGACCGCACGGTGCTGGATGCCGCCAAGGCGCTGGAGGCCGCCAATGCGTCAGGTGATGCCCAAGCCATCCGCGCCGCCGTGGCAGCCCTGGAAGCTGCCCTAAGCGGCCAGGCCCGGGCCCAGGCCGATGTCAAGGACGCAGGCGTGCAGGAGGCTGCGGCCCAGGCCGTCACAGCGGCGACGGCAGAGGCGCCATCCGCAGATGCCGGTGAGGGCGCAGCCAGCAGTGTCGCTGCCGAAGTGCAGGCCGCCGATGGCGCGGACGCAGGAGGCGAGGCCGCTGCGGTGGCCGCACCGGCGCCAGCGCCTGTCGTGGCGAAACCCAAGCCGGTGGTGGCTGTGCGCGGTGATGACCGCCCGGGCATGAAGAAGGAAGCCCCGGCCCTGCCGGCAGGACGCGGCGGCAAATGGAATGACCGCAAGGACGCACCGCGTGGCGGCCGTGACGGCAAGCCGGACTTCAATGCCAGGGGCGATGAACGCCCGCGTGCCGGCAGCTGGCAGGACACACCGCGGCTGGGCGACGCCGCCTTCAGAGCCCAGCGTGAGGCGCTGGAACATGCCCAGTTCGCGCTCAAAAAGCTGGCTGCCCAAGCCCATGGCGAGGCACTCACCCATTTGCTGAGCGCCTGGGAAAAGCGTGATGCCGCGCTGCTGCCCAGCGCGCAGGAGTTGGGCCCACGCATCAACGCCGCGACCCGCGGCGTCTGGCAGCAAGCACTGGGTGGCACGCTCAAGGTGGACTCCAAGGCAGCCAAGCCGGCCGAAGCCCTGCTGCGCCTGGAAATGGCAGCCGAAGTGCCAACACCTGCCGAACACCTGAACGCCCGCCGCGCATTGCAGCTGCAACTGCTGACCAAACGCAACGATCCTGCTCCGGCGCAAACCTGGGGTCAGGATGTGGCCCTGGTGTTTGGTGGCACTTTTGCCGAGGAAGACGCACGGCGCCTGCAAAACGCAGTAAAGGCGTTGCTCAAGCGCTAAGCAGTCTGTGGTTGGGCTGTGCTGCCCCATGGACGGGGCCAGCACCAGCATCGTCCCGAAGTGCTGCTGCCGCAAAGTGGGCAGCGCCGAGCTACCATGGCGCGGTCTGGATGCGGCCTGGGAGGGTGAATGGAATCCGTCAAAGATCTTTTGCGTCGTTTGGAGCAACTCAACTCCATCGGCACAGCCCTGTCCCGGGAGCGCGATACCACGCGCTTGCTGGAAAGCATTTTGCTGGCGGCCAAAACCATTACCCACGCCGATGGTGGCACGCTCTACCGCATGGCGGAGGACGGGCGGGCCCTGCGTTTTGAGATCTTGCGCACCGACTCCATGCATGTGAAAATGGGGGGCAGTTCGGGCAACCCCATCAACTTCCCGGACCTGCCGCTGTACACCGAAGCGGGTGGCAACAACGACTCCCTGGTCGCAGCCTACTCGGCACTGCACCAGCAGACGGTCAACATTGCCGACGCCTACACCGAGGCCCATTTCGACTTCTCCGGCACCCGCAGTTTTGACGCCCGCACCGGCTACCGCTCCCAGTCGTTTTTGTCTGTGCCCTTGAAGGACCAGGAAGGCGAGGTGCTGGGGGTGCTGCAACTGATCAATGCCACCCACCCGGACAGTGGCGCCGTGGTCGCGTTCTCCAGTGCTGACCAGAGTCTGGCCGAGTCACTGGCCTCCCAGGCGGCGATTGCCATCAGCAACCGCAACCTGGCGATCCAGCTGGAAGAGCTGTTTGAGTCCTTCATCAGCCTGATCAATCTGGCGATTGACGAAAAGTCCCACTACACCGGCGGCCATTGCCAGTGCGTGCCGGCACTGACCATGATGCTGGCCGAAGCGGTCAACGCCACGTCTTCGGGTCCCTTGGCCGATTTCGCAATGGACGACCGCGACCGCCATGAGCTCAAGATTGCCGGGCTGTTGCACGATTGCGGCAAGGTCACGACCCCGGTACACGTGGTGGACAAGGGCACCAAGTTGCAAACCCTGTGTGACCGCATCGATTTGATCGACACGCGTTTTGAAGTCCTCAAGCGGGACCGTGAAATTGCCGCGCTACGCGCCCAACTGACCCTGCGTGAAGCCCGTGATGTGCCTGCCGAGGCCCGCGTCTGGCAGGGCTGCAGGGCGCAGATTGAGGGCCTGGAGGCAGACCGCATATTTTTGCGCGCTGCCAACGTCGGCGCGGAAAGCATGAGCGATGCCGACCAGCTGCGCGTGTGTGGCATTGGCAGCAGCCATACCTGGCGCAATGTGGCTGGCGTGGAGGCGGAGTTCTTGAGTGCCGACGAAGTGGAAAACCTCACCATCCGCTCGGGCACGCTCACAGCGGCCGAGCGCGAAACCATCAACTACCACATTGTTGCCACCATCAAAATGCTGGAGCAGCTGCCCTGGCCCAAGCACCTGCGGCGGGTGCCGGAGTATGTCGGCGGCCACCATGAGCGCATGGACGGCAAGGGCTATCCCAAGGGCCTGACGCGCGAGCAGATGTCGGTGCAGGCACGGGTCATGGGCATCATGCACAAATTCCGCATGAACGGGCATATCGACCCGGACCTGTTCGATGTGTTTGTCAAGGAAGAGGTGTACCTGCGCTACGCCGAGCGCTTTCTGGACCCGTGGCAGATCGATGCGGTCAATCCGCTGGATTAGCAATAGGCGCCAAGGGAAGGCGCTCCAGCACGGCCGCAGCGTGGGTCGATGCCGAAAGCCGCAGCACCTCGGCACGCGCGGGTCGGGCATTCACGTCCCAGTCGCTGAGCACCGTGCGCATCGCTAGAGGCCCCAAGTGGTGTTGTGCGGGCTTGTGGGTGTGTCCATGCAGCAGGTGCTGCGCCTGGTGGTGGGCCAGCAGGGCCAGTGCTGCAGTGCTGGCCACATCGGCATACACCGAGGCGTCCTGTTTGCGTGCAGCGCTG
>JAYVNF010000499.1:0-8530 GCA_043758575.1 Rhodoferax sp. | reverse complement strand
GCTGGGGTTGCGTTGTGGCGACGGTGGTGGTGGTTGCTACCTCAACTTCATCGCAGCAACCAACGCGCAAATAGCGGTCACTGCTTGCCCAATCTCTTACCACCCCCACTTCATTAAACGTGTAGCCGAAGCGAACAAACCAAATCGGCTGTCCGCATTAGGCCCCCTTACCCCGACGGGGGGTAAGGGGCGGGGGGGATGGGGGAGTTAAAGATGGGGGAGTTAAAAAATAGTGGAGTGAAGAAAGCCCCCACAATCAGCAGCAGCACAAAACGAGAGAGACATACCATGCAAGAAGCAGTCATCCAACAGCACCTGATAGATCCCGAAATCTGCATCCGCTGCAACACCTGCGAAGCCATCTGCCCGGTGGGCGCCATCACCCATGATGCCCGCAACTACGTCGTCAAGGCCGACGTCTGCAACCTCTGCATGGCCTGCATCTCGCCCTGCCCAACCGGCTCCATCGACAACTGGCGCAGCATGCCCAAGGCAATGGCCTATGCCATAGAAGACCAGCTGCTGTGGGACGAACTTCCGGCCGAACTGAGCGCCGAACAACTGACGGCGGCCGGCGCCACTGATACATCCGTTGCCGACGTGCAGCCCGCCACCCAAGCCGACCCCAGCGGCCAAGAGACCTTCAAATCGGCCACCTATGGCGCCACCACCCCGCCCTGGTCGGCCGCCCACGCCTACACCAACCTCTACGGCCCCAAGGCCACCGAGAAAACAGTAACTGCCAAAGTAGTCGGCAATGTGCGCGTCACGTCCGTAGGTGCCACCGCTGGTGCCGACTATGACACCCACCACATCGTGCTGGACTTTGGCGCCATGCCCTTCCCCGTGCTGGAAGGCCAGAGCATTGCCGTCGTGCCGCCCGGTGTGGACGCCAACGGCCGGCCCCACCATGCGCGCCAGTACTCGATTGCAAGCCCGCGCAACGGCGAGCGCCCCGGCTACCACAACCTGTCGCTGACCATCAAGCGCGTGCTCGAAGACCACAGCGGCAAACCGGTGCGCGGCACTGCCTCTAACTACATGTGCGACCTGCAGATCGGCGACACAGTGCAGGTGATTGGCCCGTTTGGCAGCAGCTTTTTGATGCCCAACCACCCGCGCTCCAACATCGTGATGATTTGCACCGGCACCGGCAGCGCCCCCATGCGCGCCATGACCGAATGGCGCCGCCGTTTGCGCGCCTCCGGCAAGTTCGAGGGCGGCAAACTTATGTTGTTCTTTGGCGCGCGCACGCAGCAAGAGCTGCCCTACTTCGGCCCGCTGCAAAACCTGCCCAAAGACTTTATTGACATCCACTTCGCCTTCTCGCGCACACCAGGGCAACCCAAGCACTATGTGCAGGATGCGATGCGCGCACGCGCCGCCGACCTGGCGCCGCTGCTGGCCGATGGCAATACGTATTTTTATGTCTGCGGCCTGAAGAGCATGGAAGAAGGCGTGGTGCTGGCCCTGCATGACATTGCGCAAGCTGCCGGCTTGAACTGGGACACAGTGGGCACTGCGCTCAAGCGCGAAGGCCGTTTGCATTTGGAGACTTACTGATGGCTACCTATGAAACCCTGGTGGTGAGCCAGCGCGCTGCCGGCGTGGCGCAAATCACCATGTCGCGTCCGGCTGTTTTCAACGCCTTTGACGAGCTGATGATTGGCGAGCTGGACACGGCCTTTGCCGCGCTCATTGCCGATGCCGCCGTGCGCGTCATCGTGCTGGCAGGCGAAGGCAGGCACTTCAGCGCCGGTGCCGATCTGCAGTGGATGCAGCGCGCCTCGCAGGCCAGCGTGGAATGGAACCTGCAGGACGCGCGCCGCTTTGCCGGCATGTTGCACCGCATCGCAAGTGCGCCTAAGCCGGTGCTGGCCCGCATACAAGGTGCGGCCCTCGGTGGCGGTGTCGGCCTGGCCTGTGCCTGCGACATTGCCATTGCCGCCGACAACGCCAGCTTTGCGGTGAGCGAGGCCAAGTTTGGCATCCTGCCCGCCGTCATAGGCCCGTACGTCACCAATGCCGTGGGCAAACGCCAGGCCCAGCGCCTGGCACTGACCACCACCCGAATAGGCGCGGCAGAAGGCCTGGCAATTGGCATCGTGCAGCAGGTGGTGGCGCTGGACGCACTGGATGCAGCCGTGGACGCCACGCTGAAAGAATTGCTGGCCGGCGGCCCCCATGCCCAGCGCGAACTCAAAGAACTGTTTGCGCAGCTGGAAGTCGGCCCCATCAGCGCCGAAGTGCGCGAACTCACCGCGCAAACCATCAGCCGCGTGCGCGGCACCGATGAGGCCCGCGAAGGCTTTGCCGCATTCCTGGCCAAACGCCCAGCCAACTGGATTCCGCAATGAGCGCAGGCCATTTGAAGAGCGCCCCCGTGCTGGTGGTAGGCGCCGGCATCATGGGTGCCGGCATTGCCCAGGTGGCAGCACAGGCCGGCCACAATGTCATGCTGTTTGACATGCGCGCAGGTGCTGCCGCAGAGGCCAAGGACAAGCTGACAAAAAGCCTGCAGGCACTGGTGGCCAAGGGCAAGCTCGCAGCCGAGGCGGTGTCGCAAACCCTGTCACGCATCACGGCCATCGCCACGCTGCAGGAAGCCGCCAGCGCGGGCCTGGTGGTGGAAGCGATTGTGGAAAAACTGGAGGCCAAGCGCGGCCTGTTCCACGACCTGGAAGGCATCGTCTCTGCCGACTGTGTGCTGGCCTCCAACACCTCTTCGATTTCTGTGACGGCCATTGCGAACGGCCTGCAACACCCCGGCCGCCTGGTGGGCATGCATTTCTTCAACCCGGTGCCGCTGATGAAGCTGGTGGAAGTGGTGTCCGGTTTGCAGACCGACGCGGCCGTGGCCAATGCCATCTTCACGCTCTCTGAGACCTGAGGCAAGACGGCCGTGCATGCGCGCTCCACGCCTGGCTTCATCGTCAACCGCATCGCCCGCCCCTTTTACGCCGAGACCCTGGCCCTGCTGCAGGAGCAGGCCGCCACGCCCTCTGTGCTGGACGCCTGCCTGCGCGCCTGCGGCTTTCGCATGGGGCCCTGTGAGCTGATGGACCTGATTGGCCACGACACCAATTTCGCGGTGACGCAATCGGTCTATGAAGCCAATTTCTTTGACAAGCGATATCAACCCTCGCTGGTGCAGCGCGAGATGGTGGACGGCGGCCTGCTCGGTCGCAAGTCGGGTCAGGGCTTTTACAGCTATGCGCCGGATGCCGCCAAACCGGATGCCGCGCCTTATGCGGCCACAGCCCTGCCAAACGCCAAGACCGTTGTCCTGCATGGCCGAGGCGCGGTAGCCGAATGCTTGCAAGTGGCGCTGGCACAGGCCATGGCCAGCGCTCTGGCCCCGCCAAGCTTGCGCCGCGCTGTTGAAAGTGACTGGGTCGGCCTGGAAATCGGCGGCGCGCAGCTGCGCCTGACCGACGGCCGCTGCGCCTCGCAACTGGGCACGGAGGTCTGCGTGTTCGACCTGCCCTTGCAGGCCGCAGGCAGCCGCCCCGGAGCCGCCCAGGCTGCCCTGGCGTGGACGGCTTCAAACCGCGCCTCGGCCGCATGGACAGCCCAGGCAGAACTGTGGCTGCGTGCTCTGGGCTTTGCGCCCCAACGCGTGGCCGACACACCCGGTCTGGTGGTGGCACGCACCATCGCCATGCTGGTCAACGAAGGCTCCGACGCAGTGCACCAAGGCGTGTGCAGCGCCGCTGCCGCAGACGCCGCCATGAAGCTGGGAGTGAACTATCCGGCAGGCCCTTTTGAGTGGCTGGACCTCTGGGGTGCCGCCAGTGTGTGCGCACTGCTGGATGCGCTGGACGCGCACTACCGCGGCGAGCGCTACCGCGTCAGCCCCGGGCTGCGCCAACGTGTGTGGAGTGCATAAGCAATGCTGTTTGCGCAATTCCAGGCCGGCATGGTGATTGAAGCCGGCCCCTATGCGGTGAACGAAACCGAGGTGCTGCAGTTTGCCAAAGCTTTTGATCCGCAGTGGTTCCATACCGATACTGAGGCTGCCGCCGCCGGTCGTTTCGGCGGCCTGATTGCCAGCGGCTGGCACACCTGCGGCATCGCGATGCGCCTGATTGCCGACAAGGTTCTAAAGGGCTCGGAGTCCTTTGCCTCGCCAGGCCTGGCCTACATCAAATGGCCGCACCCGGTGCGCCCGGGCGACGTGCTCAGTGTGCGCGCCACTGTGCTGGAAGTGCGTGTTTCCAAAAGCAAGGGCGGCCTAGGCATTCTGCGTTGGCGCTGGCAGATGACAAATGCCCAGGGCGTTGAAGTGCTGGACCTGGAAGCCACCAGCCTGTTTGATTTGAACCTGTCTCCTCTACCTAAAGCACCATGAACCAAGCCTTTGTTTGCGACGCCATCCGCACCCCCTTTGGGCGTTATGGCGGCGCACTGTCCTCCGTGCGTGCCGACGACCTGGGCGCCATTCCCATACGCGCGCTGATGCAGCGCAACCCGGGCGTGGACTGGGCGGCGCTGGACGATGTGATCTATGGCTGCGCCAACCAGGCCGGCGAAGACAACCGCAATGTGGCGCGCATGAGCGCACTCTTGGCCGGCCTGCCTTTGGAAGTGCCGGGCGGCACGGTGAACCGCCTGTGCGGCTCGGGCCTGGATGCGTTGGGTACAGCAGCCCGCGCGATCAAGTCGGGCGAGGCCAGGCTGATGCTGGCCGGTGGCGTGGAAAGCATGAGCCGCGCACCTTTTGTGATGCCCAAGGCCGAGACCGCTTTCAGCCGTACCAACGCCGTCTACGACACCACCATAGGCTGGCGCTTTGTGAACAAGCTGATGAAAGCGCAGTACGGCGTGGACAGCATGCCCGAGACAGCCGAGAACGTGGCCACCGACTACAAGATTGAGCGCGAGGCGCAGGACCGCATGGCCCTGTCCAGCCAACTGAAAGCGGTGGCGGCGCAACAGGCGGGCCATCTGGCGCGCGAAATTGTGGCGGTGTCCATCCCGCAGAAGAAGGGCGACACCATTTTGGTGGACAGCGACGAACACCCCCGCGCAACGAGCCTGGAAGCCCTGGCCAAACTCAAGCCCGTGGTGCGCCCGGATGGCACGGTCACGGCCGGCAACGCCAGCGGCGTCAACGACGGCGCCTGCGCCCTGCTGCTAGCCGATGCAAGCACGGCGCGCAGCCACGGCCTCACACCGCGCGCCCGCGTGGTGGGAATGGCGACCGCAGGTGTGGCACCGCGCATCATGGGCATAGGCCCGGCGCCGGCTACGCGCAAGGTGCTGGCACAGACCTGCTTGACGCTGGCACAGATGGATGTGATCGAACTCAACGAAGCCTTTGCCGCCCAGGGCCTGGCCGTGCTGCGCATGCTGGGCCTGGCCGACGACGACGAGCGCGTGAACGCCTGGGGCGGCGCCATCGCCCTGGGCCACCCGCTGGGCGCCAGTGGTGCGCGTCTGGCCACCACTGCCATCAACCGCCTGCATGCCACGGGCGGACGCTACGCACTGTGTACCATGTGCATAGGCGTGGGCCAAGGCATCGCCCTGATCCTGGAACGTGTCTAGAGGAGAAAACAAATGGCTATCAGTGCAAAAAACCAGGCCCTGGCATTGCTCAAGGACGAGCACCGCTCGCTGGCCGCCGTCATCCACGCGTTGCAGTTTCTGGTGCGCCGCATGCAGGAGGGCAAGCCGGCCAACATGGAGTTGTTGGGCTCCATACTGCACTACCTGACGCGCTTTCCAGAACGCCTGCACCACCCCGCAGAAGACCGTTTTCTGTTTGCCCCTTTGCGTGCCAAGACCGCAGAGGCCGCCGAGGTGCTGGACCTGCTGGAGCGCGAGCACCAGGACGGCCAGGCGCGCGAGGCCAGCCTGCTGGGCGCACTCAATGCACTGAACGCCAAAATGTCCGGCGCCACCGATGCCTTTGCCGCCGTGGTTGAGGCCTATGCCAGCTTCTATTGGGCCCACATGGTGCGCGAGGAAACCATCATCGTGCCGCTGGCCGAGCGCCTGCTCAGCGAGGCCGAGTGGCAGGCCGCAGCCGACGCCTTCCAAGCCAATTCCGACCCCCTGTATGGCGGTGACACGGCACAGGACTTCACCGCTCTGTTCAGCCGCATCGTCAACCAGACCCCGGCCCCCGAAGGCCTGGGCCGGGAAGACCAGTAGACTTTCAGGCCCCCATCAGCCCTGCAATCACCCGGCGCAGCCACTGCGAACCCGGGTCGTTATGGAAGCGCTCGTGCCAGTGCTGCTTGACGTCATACGCGGGTAGCTGAAACGGCACCGGGAAGATGCGCAGGGCCGCACGCCCCTGCAGCACGTCGGCCAGGCGCTCGGGGATGGTGAGTATCAAATCGGTGTGCTCCACCACCAGCGCCGCGCCTATGAAGTTGGGGATGTTGAGCGAGACCTTGCGGGCTATGCCCATGCGCGCAATTTCCTGGTCCAGCAGCAAGGGCGCGGCGCCCGAGGAGCTGACCACCGCATGGTTTTCCGAAGCATATTGCTCCAGCCGCAATTCGTTCTGGATGCGCGGATGGCGGGCGCTGACCATGCAGGTAAACTTCTGCGAGAACAGCACGTTCTGGTAGAAGCCGGCGTCCAGCTGCGGCATCAGGCCCAGGGCCAGATCGGCCTCGCCGCTTTCCAGCTGGCGCGCAATGTCGATGCTCAGTGGCAGGATGTCGATGCGGATATGCGGAGCGGCCACACTCAGCGTTTCCCACAAGCGCGGCAAGAGCACCAACTGGCTGATGTCAGTCATGCAGAGGCGAAAGATGCGCTTGGAAGACAGCGGATCAAAGCTGTTCTGGTGCCCCATCACCACGTCCAGCGCCTCCAGCACGCCACGCACCGGGCGCACCAGGCCTTCGGCAAACGGGGTGGGCTCCATGCCCTGGGAGGTGCGCACAAACAGCGGGTCGCCAAAGTGGTGGCGCAGCTTGGACAGGGCCACGCTCACGGCCGGCTGGCCCAGGTCCAGCTGCACGGCGGCCTCGGTCACGCTGCGGCTGGTGTAGACCGCATCAAAGACCTGCAGCAAACGGATATCGATGGTTTCCATACTGCGTATTGTGAGGTGCAAAGCTGGGGTGCAAAGCGGGCGCGCAAAGTCCCATTCCAAATTCGAATACTGCGCATTCGGCCCAGCGCATTGGCAGGCGCGCCTGCGGCCCCTACGCTTCGCAGCTGTTCCAAACAACGCTGTGGAGACCGCATGTCCTTACCCGAACTGGGCCGCCTTGAAGACCTGCCCCAAGATTACCGTGATGCCCTGACGGCCCAGAACCTGGTGCCCCTGTGGCCCAGCCTGCGCGCCGTGCTGCCGCCGGGCAAACCGACGCCACGCACCCGCGCCACGGCCTGGAAATACCAGAACCTGCGCCCGCTGCTGCTCCAGGCCGGTGAGCTCACCCCCATGGAAAAAGCCGAGCGCCGCGTGCTGGTGCTGGCCAACCCCGGCCACGGCCTGGAAAAAATGCAGGCCAGCTCCACCATTTACCTGGGCATGCAATTGCTGCTGCCCGGCGAATGGGCCCCGGCGCACCGCCACACACCCAACGCGGTGCGCATGATTGTGGAGGGCGAAGGTGCTTACACCACGGTGGACGGCGAGATGTGCCTGATGCAGCGCGGCGACCTGATCCTCACGCCCACCGGCCTGTGGCATGAGCACGGCCACAACGGTGACAAACCCGTAGTCTGGCTGGACGTGCTGGACCTGCCCATGGTCTATTACATGGAAGCCTCTTACGTCACCGAGGGCAAGGCCCAAACCGTCAACGGCGACTCCGCCGGCCTGGCCTACCAGCGTGGTGGCGTGGTGCCCTCGCCCCTGTTTGTGCGCGGCAAAACCGCCTTCCCCATGCTGCGCTACCCCTGGGTGGATGTGCGTGCGGCCCTGCAAACCCTGGCCCGCACCCAGCCCGAAATCGAGGCCGTGCAAGTGGCTTACATCAACCCCGAGACCGGTGCCGATGCGCAAAAGATTCTGGGATTTTCCGCCCTGATGCTGCGCCCCGGCGAGACCTTGCAGCTGCCGGCACGCTCCAGCGCCACCGTGTTCCATGTGATCGAAGGCGGCGCCTCGGTGGCGGCGGATGCAAGCCGCTTTGCCCTGGGCGCGGCCGACACCTGCTGCATCCCGGGCTACACCGCCACCACCCTGACCAATGCCTCCGCCAGCGAAGCCTCTTTTCTCTTTGTGGCCGATGACGCGCCGCTGCAGAAGAAGCTGGGTGTCTACGAAGTCCGCAACCCTTAAGCGCCACGTCGGCGCGCCAATCTCTCATTCATACCGTTACACCCCATGACCCCATACACCTTCTCCCCCGCCCCCGTTTTCTCCTTGCCCGTGCAAGGCAGCGACGCCCGCTTCCCCGTCAACCGCATTTTTTGCGTGGGCCGCAACTACCACGCCCATGCTGTTGAGATGGGCCGCCCGGTGGACAAATCCACCATGAAGCCTTTTTATTTCAACAAGGCGGCCAGCACCCTGGTGGAGTCGGGCGCGACCGTGCCCTACCCCTGCGGCACC
>JAYVNF010000498.1:0-8550 GCA_043758575.1 Rhodoferax sp. | reverse complement strand
GGCTGTTCGCCCGCGGTTACGCGCAGGGTGGCAAGCTGCTGACCCTGGACGACGGGTGCCAACAACGGGTCATTGCGCAAAATCTGGGTCTTGATCTTGGCCGCCATGCCGCTGGGCACCGCCACCACGATGGACTGGTTGCGGCCCAGCTTGACCGTGGGCGAGTTGCCCTTCCAAATCGGGGGCGTCACCGCCGCCTGGTTGGCGTCAAACAGCTTGACCGCCTCAAAGGCGGTATAGCCCCAGTTCAACAGCTTTTGCGACTCGTTGGCCCGGGCGTTTTCACTTTCGGCACCCAGCACAATAGACAGCAGGCGGCGGTTGCCACTGGCGCCCGGGCTACCGGCGGCAGCGCCGGCCGTCGCCAGATTCGGAAAATCGCGTTTGGCCGTGGCAACCATGCAAAAGCCGGCGGAATCGGTGTGGCCCGTCTTCAGGCCGTCCACGGTCGGGTCACGGAACAGCAGCAGATTGCGGTTGCTGTCGTTAGCGGCAGGGGTGCCGGGGTAGCGGTAATGCTTGATGGCGTAAAAGCCCACGTACTGGGGAAAGTCGGCCATCAGCCGGGTGGCCAGGATGCTGAGGTCGCGCGCCGTGGTGGTGTGCCCGGCTTCAGTCATGCCTTCCGGATTTTTGTAACCGGTGTTTTTCATGCCCAAAGCCTTGGCCTGCTCGTTCATCATCTGCACGAACTTTTCGGCCGTGCCGCCCACCCCTTCGGCCAGGGCCATGGTGGCGTCGTTGCCGCTTTGCACGATCATGCCCTGGATCAGGTCTTCCACCGGCACCTGCATCTTGGGATCTATAAACATGCGCGAGCCCGGCATCTTCCAGGCACGCACACTGACCGGGAAGGTCTGCTTCATGTCGATTTTTTTCGACTTGAGCGCATCGAACACCAGATAGGCTGACATCAGCTTGGTCAGCGAAGCCGGCTCCACGGGGGAGTCAATGTCCTTGGCGGCCAGGATCTGGTTGGCGGTCACGTCCAGCAACATGTAGGCGTGCGCAGCCACCTCGGGCGGCTGGGGCATTTGGGCTGCTACGGAAAAACCCAGGGCAGCCACAAGTACGGCGAGAAATGATTTCATGGGATAGAGCCAACAAAGGGTTCGCCAAGGAACCTCTGGGACAAACTACGCAGGGGGCAGATCGGCCACCAGGTGGCGGACGACCAGCGAGCGCAACAGCGGCAATTGTCCATGAAAGAAGTGCTCGACCCCAGGAATCACGATAACAGGAAGTTTCTGTGGTCGCGCCCAGTCCAGCACATCGGACAGCGGCACCGTGTCATCTATTTCACCGTGCACCACCAAGGCGCGTTCATGCAGCTCGGGCGCCAGCGGGGCCACGGCAAAGCGACTTGCCGCAGTCCCCACCAGCACCATTTTGTCCAACGGCCGCTTGGGTGCCAGCTGCGCAATCGCATGGCTGGTGACAAAAGCACCAAACGAAAAACCGGCCAGTGCCAGTGCCCCCTGGGGTGCCTGGTCTTGCACCACCGCCAGCAGGTCCTGCAGCTCGCCCAGGCCGGCGTCGTACACACCGGCGCTGCCACCCACCCCGCGAAAATTGAAGCGCACGGCGCGCCAGCCGCACTGCACAAAGGCACGCGCAATGGTCTGCACCACCTTGTTGTCCATGGTGCCGCCAAACAGGGGATGGGGATGGGCGATGACCGCCACACCGCGCGGCGCTATGCCCGCCTGCGGCTCGTCCACTGCCATTTCAATAGCCCCTGCCGGACCGGCCAGCGAAAGCCGTTGTGTTGACGCTTTCATGCGTTAACGGCCCAGGTACGCCGGTGTCAGCAAGCGCTGCACAACCTTGCCGTTCTTGAGGTGGGACTCCACGATTTCATCGATATCGGCGTTGTCCACATAGCTGTACCAGACCGCTTCCGGGTAGACCACCGCCACCGGGCCGGCAGCACAGCGGTCCAGGCAACCGGCCTTGTTGACACGCACCTGGCCCGGGCCGCCTATGCCTGCCTGCCGAACCAAGGCTTTGCAATGGTCAAAGGCTTCTTGCGCCTGGAAGTTGGCGCAGCAGGCCTCACCGTTTTTGCGCTCGTTCAGGCAAAAGAAAATGTGGCGCTCAAAATAAGAGGGCGTTGGAGAAGTAGTTTCAGACATGAATGGATTTTAGTTTTTTGCATCGCGCTGCCAGATCAGGGACAGGGCGTAGCCCAAAACCGCGTAAGGCCATAGCCAGCCCAGCCACTGGGCCAAGCCGTTGAAGCGGATAAAACTGCCCTGCTCCCAGGCCTGCAGGGTTTGGGCGAAATACGGGCTCTCTGGCGCCTGGTTGAGGATGCTGAGGTACACACCCAGCCCCAGCAGCACCAGGGCCGGAAAGGCCCGATTAGGAGCCTGGGACAGCACGACCGCCAGAACCAATGCTGCCACCAGCGCGAGCTGGGTCGGCAGATCCAGCCAGGCCCAGGCATGTTCCGGCCCCCAGCTGAGCGTGGCAGACAGCGCATTCACCAGCATCCCCAAGCCAATGTACAGCGGCACAAACAGCAGGCGGCGCAAGCCTGGTCGGATCACACAAAAGCCTAATAGACAGGGAATCAGCAAGCCCAGCAAAACGCACAGCAACTCGGTACTGGGCAAGAGGGGTTGCAACTCGATATCACGCACGGGCAGCCAGTCCAGAAAGGGGGTGTCCGCCAGGCGCTCGGCGATTTCGGCCTCGATGCGCTCGAACACCTGCCCCAGGCCAAAAGGAACCGCGGGCGGAAACAACAGCGCCAGCGGCCAGGTCGCCAAAAGCACCAGGCCGCCGCGCGCATGTTCGATAAACCAGCGCCGGCGAAAGTGACTCCAGCGGTCTATGGCGCCCAGGCGCTCCAACGCCAGGGTCACAAACGCTCCGCACCAGGCACCGGCCGTGTTGAGCAACCAGTCTTCGCGCGAGGCCACGCGCACAGGCAGAAAACCCTGCATAGTCTCCATGCACAAGGACAGAAGGCTGGCGATCAAAAAGGCAAACAGCAAAGGCCGCGCGGAACGACCAGAACGCAGGGCACTGAGCGCCAGCAATCCGCCAAATGGCACATACCCGGCCAGGTTGATGGCTACATCAAAACCCGTCCAGTAGCGGGGCAGTGGCGCCAGCAGATACGACCAGGCATCCACGCCCTGGTCGCGCCAATCGGCAAAGGGGTAGAGGCTGGCATAGACAATCAGGGCCGCGTAAATCAACGCCAGCGGCGAGGCGGCGGTCTTGTGCATGTGATGGCTCGCCTTAAAACGGCTTGACGACCACCAGAATCACGATGCCCACCAGCAGCAACACCGGGACTTCGTTGAACCAGCGAAACCAGATATGGCTGCGTCCTTCGACTCCAGCCTCAAAGCGGCGCAGCATGGCGGCGCACAGCAGGTGGTACAGCACCACCAGCACCACCAGCAACAGCTTGACGTGCATCCAACCCAGGCCACGTCCGTCGCCCATGCCAAACTGGAAGCCATAGAGTGACCACAACCACAGCCCAAAGCCCAAGGCCAGCACGGCCAGCATGTGACTAAAGCGCATCAGCTTGCGCCCCATCAGCAGCAGGCGTGAACGCTCCGCCACCGAACCCGGCTCCACCATGGCCAGGTTGACAAAGATGCGCGGCAAATAGAACAGCCCGGCAAACCAGCTGGCGACAAAGACAATATGAAAGGACTTGATCCAGAGCATGAAGCTAGTGTAGCCCCGACGCTTCTCGCTGCGCTTAGTGCGCTGCCCCCTCAGGGGGCTAATTTGCCTTGGGGCGGCCCGGCGGCAAATTGTGTAGATTGACTGCAAAAAAAACCCCAGCACGTGGGCTGGGGTGGTAAGCCTATTTGCTGTCACACATCAAGGCCCCGCTCAGGGAGGAAAAGCGGGAGGCAGCAAGCTACCCGAAGCGAAATGTATCAAGCCTTGCGCACCAACACAAGCACTTTTTTCCAATTCCCCTGCCTATATGTCTGCTATTTTCAATATATGGGTACCAGCACGCACCTTTTTGCGTCAGTCTTTCAGGCACAATTTTCCCCATGACACCTTATGCCCCCTTTCCCGCCGGCCGCCCGCGCCGCCTGCGCCTGGACACCCACACCCGCAACCTGGTCCGAGAAAACAGCCTCACCGCCCATGACCTGATCTACCCGGTGTTTGTGGTGGACGGCCAGAAGCAGCGCGTGGCGGTAGCCTCCATGCCAGGCGTGGAGCGCCTCAGCCTGGACCTGCTGCTGCCGGTGGCAGAAGAATGCGTGAAGCTGCAGATACCGGTCATGGCACTGTTCCCCGTCGTCGACCAGTCCCTCAAGGACTACCGTGGCAGCGAGGCCCTGAACCCGGACGGCCTGATCCCGCGCGTGGTGCGGGCCCTGAAAAAAGAATTCCCGGATCTGGGCGTGATGACCGATGTAGCACTGGACCCGTTTACCAGCCACGGCCAGGATGGCCTGCCCGACACGAGGCCTGAGACCGAGGGCTACATCCTCAACGACGAAACCACCGCAGCCCTGGTGCAGCAAGCCCTGACACAAGCCCGCGCCGGCGTCGACATGGTGGCCCCCAGCGACATGATGGATGGGCGCATTGCCGCCATCCGCACTGCACTGGAGGCCGAGGGCCTGGTGCACACCCGCATCATGGCCTACAGCGCCAAATACGCCAGCGCCTTTTACGGCCCGTTCCGTGACGCGGTCGGCTCGGCTGCCAACCTGGGCAAAAGCAACAAGAAGACCTACCAGATGGACCCTGGCAACAGCGACGAAGCGCTGCGCGAAGTCGCCATGGACATTGCAGAAGGCGCTGACATGGTGATGGTCAAGCCAGGCATGCCCTATCTGGATGTGGTGCGCCGCGTCAAAGACACCTTCCACATTCCCACCTTTGCCTATCAGGTGTCGGGCGAATACGCCATGCTCAAGGCAGCCGCCGCCAACGGCTGGCTGGACCACGACGCGGTGATGATGGAAAGCCTGCTGGCCTTCAAACGTGCCGGGGCCGACGGCGTGCTGACGTATTTCGCCATGGACGCTGCCCGCTTGCTGCAACGGCGCTAAGCCCCCGCATGCGCATCTTCCACATCCACAGCAGCGGCGCCAGCGAAGGCCTGGACCTGACCAGTCTGTTACAGCAGGGCCTGCCGGCCAGCGGCTTTGTCTGGATCAGCTGCAGCCGCAGCGCCTTTGAGGCCCAGTTGGGCAGCATCCAGTCGCTGTTGCAGCAGCTGTGCGCACAGGCCTTGTTGGACTTGCACGTGTCGGACCTGCTCAACCCCCAGTTGCCCTCGCACTACGACTACACCTCGCAATACGATGTGGTGGTGTTTCGCCGCCTGGCTACGGCCCATGCTGCCAGCGCGCTCGGTGCGGCCAACGCTGCGCCAACAGCTGCAGCCGGGCTGGGCGCGCGTGCCACCGAGCAGCCGGCCCGTGTCACCGCAGCGGCCAAAGGCGGGCCGCCGATTCTGCGGCGCATAGACACCAACCCGGTAGGCTTTGCCGTGTTCGACCGCGTGCTGCTGACGGTGCACCCGAGCGACTGCTCGGTGCGCGATGCCTATGCCGCTCGCCTGATGCAAGCCGGCACCAGCACCGATGTGCGCACCACCGGCGCGCGCTATCCGGCAAGCCCGGCCGACCTGATGCTGCGCATCGTCAACCTGATGGTGGACGGCTACCTGGCCCTGCGCCGCGAGCTGACGCACCAGCTGGACCACTGGCAGGCCGAGCTGCTCAACCCCAAGACCCGTTTCGCCAACTGGTCGGCACTGTTGGACGCGCGCCTGGCCTTGCACCAGCTCGACGAGATTTGCGAAGACCAGCGTTCCTGCATCCAGGACTTGATCGAGGCCATCAAGACCTGGCCCGAGACCAGCAGCCCGACCGAGGCACGCGAGCGCGAGCTGCTGCAGGTACGCAGCCGCGATGTGCTGGAACACATAGAGCGTGTGGTGCACCACGTGCGCCGCCTGGAGCAAAGCGCCGAGACGGCGGTGCAAATGCACTTCAGCGCGCAAAGCCACCGCACCAACGACATCATGCGCACGCTCACCGCGCTGACCGCCATCTTCTTGCCACTGAACCTGATTGCCGCCATCTTCGGCATGAACTTCGATTCCATCCCGCTGCTGCATGTGCACAGCGGCTTTTGGTGGGCCATGGGCAGCATGCTGACCATTGCTGCAAGCTTGAGCCTGGTGTTCTGGCGCAAGCGCTACCTGTCACGCAGTGCCCGCTGATGGCGGGGCTTCGGACCATCGCTGCCATCCCGCGCTAGGTGGATTCCCTAGTGATCCATGCTGCCGTCGCAGATGGACAATCAGGCGGCGCATTTGGGGGTTAATCTGCGCGAGGTGCCGCTAGCATGGCCCGCTTCATGCATGGCAAAGGGAGGTGCAACGCGAAAGCGCGGCACCATGCCCAACGCAAACCAGGACAATACCCGTGGCCGAAAAAGTCGTCGTCAAAAATCTCTACAAAATCTTTGGCCCCAGTCCCGAGCTGGCCATGCAAATGCTGCAGCGGGGCCTGAGCAAGGACGAAATCTTCCAGCAAACCGGCATGGTGGTGGGCGTCAAAGACGCCAACTTTCACGTCAATGAGGGCGAGATCTTTGTGCTCATGGGCCTGTCGGGTTCGGGCAAGTCCACGCTGATTCGCCTCTTGAACCGCCTGGTCGATCCGACCCACGGCCAGATTCTGGTCGGTGGCAATGACGTGGCCACCATGGGCAAAAAGGCGTTGATCGAACTGCGCCGCAAGGACCTGGCCATGGTGTTCCAGTCCTTTGCCCTGCTGCCGCATTTGTCGGTGCTGCGCAATACCGCTTTTGGCCTGGAGGTGGCCGGTGTGGACCGCAAGGCGCGCGAACTGCGCGCCATGGAGGTGCTGGACCAGGTCGGCCTGAAAGCCTTTGCCAACCGCATGCCGGCCGAGCTCTCGGGCGGCATGCAGCAGCGCGTGGGCCTGGCCCGCGCGCTGGCGGTAGACCCTTCGCTGATGCTGATGGATGAGGCCTTCTCGGCGCTGGACCCGCTCAAGCGCACCGAGATGCAAGAGTTGCTGCTGAAACTGCAGGCCGAGCAGCAGCGCACCATTGTGTTTGTCTCGCACGACCTGGACGAGGCCTTTCACATCGGCAACCGCATTGCCATCATGGAGGGCGGGCGCATTGTGCAGATCGGCACGCCCGACGAGATTTTACGCAACCCCAGCGACGAGTATGTGCGCGCCTTTTTCAAGGGCGTGGATGTGAACAAATACCTGGTCGCCAAAGACGTGGCCAGCAGCGATGAAACCCTGGTGATACAGGCCGGCACCGATGCCCACGCCGACATGCATGCGGCCATTTCCCGTTTGCGAGAGAGCCAACGCATGTATGCGTTTGTGGTGGGCGCAGACGGACGGCTGCAGGGCGCCGTGTCCATAGACTCCATGTACCGCGCCATGGAGGCCCAGGCCAGCGCACTGTCCGGCGCCTTTTTGTCGCACATCACGCCGGTGCCGGCCTCCACCGTGTTGCGCGAACTGGTGGGCCGCATCGTCCAGAACCCGGTGCCGCTGCCGGTGGTGGATGCGGACATGCGCTACCTGGGTGCGGTCACGCAGACCATATTGTTGAAGAAGATGGTGG
This sequence comes from Rhodoferax sp., assembly GCA_043758575.1. Classification (GTDB taxonomy): domain Bacteria; phylum Pseudomonadota; class Gammaproteobacteria; order Burkholderiales; family Burkholderiaceae_C; genus Allorhodoferax. The sequence continues at coordinate 924 of JAYVNF010000498.1, read as the reverse complement.
AACAAGAGGAGAGCAGCCATGAGTGAAGCATTGCCCCTGGGCGAGTGGGTGGACCGCGGAGTCAAGTTCATTGTCGACAACGACGGCGGCACGCTGGAGCGGCTGGGCTCCGGCATTGGCGACCTGACCGAAGGCATAGAGCTGGGCCTGCAAGCCATTCCCATGCCGGTGGTGGCGGCCCTGTTGGTGGCCACCGGCTTTTGGCGCGTGGGCTGGAAGTTTGCCCTGTTCTGCCTGGCCTGCTGCTATGTCATCAACGCCACTGGCTTCTGGCCGCAGACCATGGTTACCCTGGCGCTGATCATTGCCGCCACCGTCATCAGCCTGGTGCTGGGCCTGCCCTTGGGGATTTGGGCGGCGCGCAGCGACCGGGTGGCGGCCATCGTGCGGCCCACGCTGGACTTCATGCAGACCATGCCGGCCTTTGTCTACCTGATTCCGGCGGCCATGCTGTTTGGCCTGGGCCGCGTGCCCGGCGTGCTGGCCACGGTGATTTTTGCCATGCCGCCGGTGGTGCGCCTGACCAGCCTGGGCATACGCCAGGTCAACAAGGAGCAGGTGGAGGCCGGCATCACCTTTGGCTGTACCCAGACCCAAGTGCTGTTCAAGGTGCAGATCCCCGGCGCATTGCCCTCCATCATGGCCGGCATCAACCAGACCATCATGATGGCGCTGTCCATGGTCATCATCGCCTCCATGGTTGGGGCTGGCGGCCTGGGCAACGATGTGCTGGCCAGCATCCAGCGCCTGGACATCGGTCTGGGTTTTGAATCAGGCCTGGCCGTGGTGCTCCTGGCCATCATGCTGGACCGCATCACCGAAACCTTTGGCGCACAGGGCAAGCGCCAGTCGCTCAGGGATAAACTCGGGCTGGCCCCAAAAGACAATGGCTCCTGACCAACGATTGCCCTGATGGATTCAACC
>JAYVNF010000497.1:0-2730 GCA_043758575.1 Rhodoferax sp. | reverse complement strand
TGGCGCCCACCATGAAGGACAGCGCAGCTATAACCCGCCACTTGTAGGCCCAGAGGTAGGGAAACAGGCGCGTGAGCGTGTCCCAATCGGAGTGGGTCTTGGCCGCTTTGGCGCTGGGCAGGGGCAAGGCAACAGTGGTGGCAGCAGGGCCAAAGGAACGCATGGAGGACAATTCAGATTAGTTCAAGTCCAAGGATTGTGCCTATGTCCCGTAATTCAAGCGCCGAGCCGGTCGCCTTGCCCACCGACCAGGAGCTGGTTCTCAAGGTCATTCCCATGCCGGGCGACTGCAATCCCAATGGCGATATCTTCGGCGGCTGGGTCATGGCCCAGGTCGACCTGGCCGGTTCGGTGGTGCCCGGACGCTACACCCAGGGCCGCATGGCCACGGTGGCGGTGAACGAATTCATCTTCAAGCAGCCGGTGCGCGTGGGCGACATCCTGAGCTTTTTTTCCAAGGTGGTGCGCATAGGCCGCACCTCCATCACGGTGAAGATCGAGGTCTATGCCGAGCGCCACTTCAAGCAAGGCGTGTATGCCAAGGTGACCGAGGCGCTGCTGACCTATGTGGCGATTGACGAGCAGGGCAAACCGCGCGAGATTCCCAAGGGCTGAAGTGCAAGCGCCCCACTGCAGCCGTCGCTGGAAGCGTCGGACGCTGCCGCTCAGCTCCAGCTCAAGGGATTGACGCGGTAGTAGCTGCACAGCTCAGCAAACAAGGCGGGGTGCTGTGCCGCCAGCTCTTGAGCGCGTTCAAAAAAGAGTTCACTGCAGACGGCGAAGAATTCGGCCGGATCGGTGGCGCCGTAGGCCTCTATCAACCCGTCTTCGCCCTGCCGCAAGCGCCAGCGCAGCGCATCGAACTCGGCCTGCATCACACTGGACCAGCCGCGGTAGGCCTGGCGCGTCCTGAGTACCGGGGCGCCATTGGCAAAACCTTTGGCCTGGTCGAGCTGGTGGGCAAATTCGTGGATCACCACGTTGCGCCCATCCGCCGGATCAGCCGCACCTTGCAGCACGTCCTCCCATGACAGCAGCACCTGGCCCTCGGCCCAACTCTGGCCCGACAGCGCCTGCAGGCGTTCGCTGTGCACACCGTCCTCACCCACTTGCTGGTGGCGCGCCGCAAAGGCACCTGGATACAACAGGATGCGCTGCAGCTGCGGGTAATAGCCACGCCGCGCACCCAGCAGGGGAAAGCAGGCCAGTGCCGCCACGGTGACACGCATCTCGTCCGTTACCTGCAAGCCAGCGCAGCCCCAAAAAGGCTTTTCGGCCAGAAACACCAGCATGTCCTGCTTGAGGCGCAGCTGCAAATCCGCCGGCAGGCGGGCAAACTGCGGCACACGCTGGCGCAGGATGGCGCGCCAGGCGGCGGGGAACACACCCCCACGCAGGCGGCTGCGGTGCCAGCGTCGCCACAGCGGCTGAGCCATGAGCCAGACCACTGCAGCCAGGGCACAGACCACCAGAGAATAGAAAGCCAGTGCCGAGGTTTGCATGATGTGAAGGCAGGTGGGCCCAACACCGGCGAATGCAAGTACGGCCCCGGTACAGCGGGCCAAGATACCAAAGGCGGCAACGGCCCGGCCATAGCCAGAGCCTATGTAAAGCAGGCGTAAACACGGTCAACGCCTTGGCACCACCGCCGTTGTGGTTACAAGCCCTGAAAAATCTCGGGGCTCGCTTGAGATGGTCGAAGCTACAGCGACTGTCGTTTTGTAAGTGAGAAAACACATGTTGAATATCAAGTCCCTGATTGCCGCTACCGTTCTGACTGGCGTTGCCGCTCTGTCTTTTGCTGCTACTCCTGAAGCGCCCAAGGCTGCTGCCGCACCGGTTGCCGTTGCTGCTGCACCTGCTGCTGATGCAATGGCCAAGCCTGCCAAGAAGATGAAGCATGCCAAGAAGGTCAAGAAGATGAAGGCTGCTGAAGCTGCTGAAGCTGCTGCCAAGTAATCTGCGACAGCTGTCGCACAAAAGGGTATCTGGGAAACCAGGTACCCTTTCTGCATTTTGGAGACCCCTTTATGGACATTGATCCGCTTGAGCTTCTGGAGTCGGTAAAGCCGCAGGAAAAAAATCGCCTGGCCTGGCTCAACCCCGCTGTGGCCATCACCGTGGCGCTGCTGGCCACCTTTATGGGCATTTGCAAGGTCAAGGACGACAACATCGTGCAAGGCATGCAGCAAGCGCAGGCCGACAAGATTGACCATTGGTCCTACTACCAGGCGCGCAACCTGCGGGAGGAAATCGCCAAGTCCACCCTGGTGCAACTGAAGATCCAGGCCATTGTGGCCACGCCCGCACAGCAGAGCCTGGTGCAAGAGCAGATTGGCAACTACGAGGCCTTGGTCAAGGACCAGATTGCCAAAAAAGACGAGGTCAAGGCCCAGGCAGAAGCCGACCAGAAGGCCTATGACGACCTGAACTTCCGCGACGACCAGTTCGACTTGTCGGATGCCTGCATTGCCATTGCCATCTCGCTATTGGCCGTGGCCTCGCTGACACAGCTGCCCTGGCTGTATGCGCTTGCGCTGCTGCCTTCGCTGTTCGGTGTCGTCATGGGGGTGGCCGGCCTGGCTGGGCTGGGACTGCATCCACAGGCATTGATCAAGCTGCTGAGCTGAAGCCGGCGCAGGGCCGACCGGCACGGGGCCTGCGCACACTGCGCTACTCGAAGCGAAAGTTCTTGTGGCAGGCCTTGCAACTGGTGGTCACATCGTCCAC
>JAYVNF010000496.1:0-2735 GCA_043758575.1 Rhodoferax sp. | reverse complement strand
ACGGCCTGTTTACCTGGGGTGCAGACGCCAAGTCCTGCTACGAGAACACCGTGGGTGTGATCGAGCACGCACAAAATTGGCTAGCGCGTGAAAGTGCTGCCAAGAATGCCGTCAGCTTTGGCGGCGCCGCCCGCGCATCGCTGGCCACGGCCGAGCAGGACGCCCTGCTGGCCAAGCTGCTGCCCGTGCTGCGCGGCCTGACCAGCAAGACCGGCCACAAGCTGCTGCACGTAGACCGCCAGGCCACTGTCATGGAGTTTGTGAACAGCAAGGACCTGGCTCCGCTGGCGGCTCTGGGCACCTCCTGCCCGGACCACTTTTTGCGCACCAAGATCTGCCCCATGATTGTGGAAGAGGCGGTCTATGCGCTGGAGGGCAAGGCCCTGGCCGAGGCCCTGGAAGCCAAGTTGGTCGCTTACCGCGCCAACTACGCCGCTTACTACGAGCGCTGCAAGCGTGCTGACAGCCCCGCCATTCGCGATGCGAATCCGGTCATCATCCTCTTGCCCGGCATCGGCATGGTGGCTATTGCCAAGGACAAGGCCACGGCCCGCATTGCCGGCGAGTTCTATGTCAACGCCATCAATGTGATGCGCGATGCCAACGCCGTGGACACCTATGTCGGCCTGCCCGAGCAGGAAGCCTTTGACATCGAATACTGGCTGCTCGAAGAAGCCAAGCTGCAACGCATGCCCAAGGCCAAACCCTTGGTTGGAAAAGTGTCTGTGGTCACCGGTGGCGCCGGTGGCATAGGCCGCGCCATCGTAGAACGCCAGCTTCAGGAAGGCGCTTGCGCCGTGCTGCTGGACATTGACACCGCAGCGCTGGAAACCACCGTGGCCGAGCTGGCCAAGAAGTTTGGCCGCGACGTGGTGCGCGGTGTGGTCTGCGACGTCACCAGCGAAGAGTCGGTGGTAGCGGCCTATGCCAAGGCAACGCTGGAGTTCGGCGGCGTCGACATTCTGGTCTCCAACGCCGGCATTGCCTCCGCCGCACCACTGGAAGACACCTCGCTGGCCCTGTGGAACCGCAACCAGAGCATTCTGGCGACAGGCTACTTTCTGGTCGGCCGTGAAGCCTTCCGGCTGATGAAGGCGCAAGCCGTGGGCGGCTCCATGGTGTTCATTGCGAGTAAAAACGGCATGGTCGCCAGCAACCAGGCTGTGGCTTATTGCGCGGCCAAGGCGGCGGAGATTCAACTGTCACGCAGCTTTGCTTTGGAAGGCGCACCGCTGGGAATCCGCTGCAATGTGGTGAACCCCGACGCCGTGATACGCGGCAGCAAAATCTGGACCGGCACCTGGAGCCAGGAGCGTGCTGCTGCCAACAAGGTCGATGAGCAGGACCTGGAAGCCTTTTACCGCGACCGCTCCATGCTCAAGCGCAGCGTCTTTCCAGAAGACATTGCGGAAGCTACGTATTTCTTTTGTGCCGAACACCTGAGTGCCAAGAGCACCGGCAACATCCTCAATGTAGACGCCGGCAACCTGGCCGCCTTCACGCGCTAACCCTTTAAGGACTGCCATGTCACCCATCTCCCAAGACCAGATCCTGGCCCACAACGCCACACACAAACGCCACGCCGATACCGACTACGAGTACCTGGGCGAGCAGCTGGCGCGGCGCAACATCGACATCGACGCCATCAAGCAACAAGTCGCCAAATTTGGTGTGGCCATCCCCAGCTGGGGCGTGGGCACAGGCGGCACCCGCTTTGCCCGTTTTCCGGGCCAGGGCGAGCCGCGCAATGTGTTCGACAAGTTGCAGGACTGCGGCGTGATCCAGCAGCTCGCGCGCGCCACACCCACCGTGTCCCTGCACATCCCTTGGGACAAGTGCAGTGACTGGAGCGAGCTGCGTCAAAAGGCTGAGGGCTACGGCCTGGCGTTTGATGCCATGAACTCCAACACCTTCTCCGACCAGAAGGACCAGTCCCACAGTTACAAGTTCGGCAGCCTGACCCACGCCAATTCCGCCACCCGCGCGCAGGCCGTGGCCCACAACATCGAGTGCATTGAAATCGGCCAGAAGCTAGGCAGCAAGGCGCTGACCGTCTGGGTCGGTGACGGCAGCAACTTCCCCGGCCAGCAACACTTCCGCCGCGCCTTTGACCGCTACCTGGAAAGCACACGCGAAATCTACTCGGCCCTGCCGGGTGATTGGCGCATGTTTTTGGAACACAAGATTTGCGAGCCGGCTTTCTATTCCACCGTGATCCAGGACTGGGGCTCCAGCTTCATGGCCGCCAGCGCATTAGGTGAAAAAGCGCAGTGCCTGGTCGACCTGGGCCACCACGCGCCCAATGTCAACATCGAGATGATCGTGGCGCGCCTGATTGCCGCTGGCAAGCTGGCCGGTTTCCACTTCAACGACAGCAAGTATGGAGATGACGATCTGGATGCCGGTAGCGTCGCCCCCTACCGTTTGTTCCTGGTGTTCAACGAGCTGGTCTCTGCCGCCCATGAAGGAGTGAAAGGGTTCGACCCGGCCTACATGCTGGACCAGAGCCACAACGTCACCGATCCGATCGAGAGCCTGATGAGCAGCGCGGCCCAAGTGCAGCAAAGCTATGCCCAGGCCCTGCTGGTGGACCGTGCCGAGCTGGATGCGGCGCAAAACGCCAACGACGCCCTGATGGCCACCCGCGCCCTGAAGCGCGGCTTCGAGACCAATGTCACCCCCATCCTGCAGCGCGTGCGCTTGGAAGCCGGTGGTGCGATTGACCCCGTGGGCGC
>JAYVNF010000495.1:0-2747 GCA_043758575.1 Rhodoferax sp. | reverse complement strand
GTGGCCAGCAGGGTGCGCGCCAGCAGGGCCAGCAACAGCAGCAGCAGCGGGAACAGCACGCCATCCAGGTTGCGCCGGCCAAACCAGATGGAGCGCTGGTTGTCCACGCCCAGCGCCTGCCGCAGGCCCCGCACCACGGCCCAGGCCAGCAGCAGACACAGCGCCAGCGCGGCCAGCTCGATCAGCACACTGGGTTGCAGAAAAGCCGCCAGCCAGCCGCTGAAATCATCGATGGGTTGGGGGGTGTTGAGTGCTTGCGTGAGGGCCATGGAGTCTTCAGCGGTGAATCGGAAATGAAATCCAGTTTAGTTCAGCTGTGCACTCGCATTTCAGAAAATTCGGGTAACGTGCAGCCATGGACGTACAAAATACATTGAAAAATTTGCTGCTGCAGCTCAACACAGTGATCGTTGGCAAACCCAGCCAGATCCAGGACTGCGTGGCCTGTTTGCTGGCCGGTGGCCATCTGCTGATTGACGACGTTCCGGGAGTCGGGAAAACCACGCTGGCCCATGCGCTGGCACGCAGCTTCGGCCTGCAATTCTCGCGCGTGCAATTCACCTCCGACCTGATGCCCAGCGACCTCTCCGGCGTCTCGGTCTACGAGCGCGGCAAGGAGGCCTTTGTATTCCATCCCGGCCCGATTTTTGCGCAGGTGCTGCTGGCCGACGAGATCAACCGCGCCAGCCCCAAGACCCAGAGCGCCCTGCTCGAAGCCATGGAAGAAAAACAGGTCTCGGTGGAAGGTGCCACCCGGCCGCTGCCCGACCCCTTCTTTGTCATCGCCACACAAAACCCGATGGACCAGGTCGGCACCTACCCGCTGCCCGAATCGCAGCTGGACCGTTTTCTGATGCGGATCTCCCTGGGCTACCCGGACCGTGCCGCCGAGCGCGAGCTTCTCAGCGGGCGCGACCGGCGTGGCATGGTGGACGCCCTCAGCACCGTGATGCAACCCGGCGAACTGCGCCAGCTGCAGGCCCTGGTGCAGGCGGTGCACACCGCTGGGCCTTTGCTGGACTATGTGCAGGACCTGATAGCAGCCACGCGCAGCGGTGCCTGGTTTGTGCAAGGCCTGAGCCCGCGCGCCGGCATTGCCGTGCTGCGTGCGGCGCAGGCCCAGGCTTTGCTGAGTGGGCGCGACTATGTGGCGCCTGATGATGTGCAGGCCATATTGCCGCAGACGATTGCACATCGGTTGGTGCCTGTGGATAGTGCGGCGCGGGGGGCGGAGGAGCAGGTTCGGGCGATGCTTTCTGCGGTTGTATTGCCCTGAGTTTTTCCTTTTTTTATTTTCTTTTCTTTCCTACATTGTTGGCCCCCCTATCCCCCCCCGCCCCTTTCACCCCCGCCGGGGTGAAAGGGGAGCTAAGGCGGACAGCCGATTTTGCTTTTTCGCTTCGGCTCGGGCCTTACCGGCGTAACGCATGAACTACTTTTTGGTTTTAGTTTTGGGTCTTGTTTTGATTTTGGATTTGGCTCTGTCACTCCGGCGCTCGGAACTAGTGGCCAGAGCTGTCCGCCAACAAAAGCAGTGGCAACGCCACGTCATTAATTCCGTATTCGGCGCGCATAGGTCAAATCGGCTGTCCGCATTCAGCTCCCCTTTCACCCCGGTGGGGGTGAAAGGGGCGGGGGGATAGGGGGGCTACGCAGCCTCACTCCAGCGCTGCTTGATCTCCACAATCTCCGGCAAGTTGGCCATGAAAATGTCCACCAGCTCCGGGTCGAAGTGGCTGCCACTTTCGCGCTGCAAAAATTCCACCGTGGCCTCCATGGTCCAGGCGCTTTTGTAGGGGCGCTCGCTGGTCAGTGCTTCGAACACATCGGCCAAGGCAACGATGCGCCCCTCAATCGGAATCTCTTCGCCCTTGAGGCCCTTGGGGTAGCCGCTGCCGTCCCACTTTTTGTGGTGGGTCATGGCAATGTTGTAGGCCATGGCCAGCAGCGGCGAGCTGTGCTCACCCAGGATGTCGGCGCCGACCTGGCTGTGGTTGCGCATCACCGCCCATTCCTCGGCATTGAGTGCGCCTTTTTTGAGCAGGATGGCGTCGGGCGTGCCGATCTTGCCGATGTCATGCATGGGCGCGGCATTGAACAGATTTTCCACCTCGATATCGCTAAAGCCCAGCTTCTGCGCCAGCAGGCGCGAGATGTAGCTCATGCGCACCACGTGCCGGCCGGTTTCGTTGTCCTTGTACTCGGCCGCCAGGCCCAGGCGGCGGATGATTTGCAGCCGGGTCTGGCGCAGCTCATCGATCTGCACCAGCGACAAATGGGTGCGCACCCGTGCCTTCACCACCGCCGGGCTGACCGGCTTGGTCAGGTAGTCCACCGCGCCCACGGCAAAGCCTTTGGCCTCGTCTTCGGCGTCCGACAGCGCGGTGACAAAGATCACCGGGATCTTGGCCGTCAGCGTGTCGTGCTTCAGCTTCTGGCAGACGTCGTAGCCGGTCAGGCCCGGCATCATCACGTCCAGCAGGATCAGGTGCGGGGCTTCGGTACAGGCCAGCTCCACGGCCTTCTCTCCGTCTTTGGCGAAGAGCAGGCGGTAGTCGTCTTGCAGAATATGGCGCAGCACCTGCAGGTTGGAGGGTTCGTCATCCACCAGCAGGAGCTTGGGACGGGCGTCACGGATAGGTTTCATAGGAGCTCGGTGATGAGTTGTTCGGCGCGTTGGAATTCAAAGGCGTCGACTTCGTTTTCCAGCGCCTGGGCGCGCTGGTGCTGGCCCGCCGCACGCAAGG
>JAYVNF010000494.1:0-2759 GCA_043758575.1 Rhodoferax sp. | reverse complement strand
CGCGCTGCATGCGCGTGTGCAACAGTTGCCGACCGAGGGCTGAGCGCCGACTTGGACGACCCTAGGCCGCTGTGAGCAGCCCGACTTTGGTGGGCTGCACGGCCTTGGCCGCGCCAAACTGTATGTCGCCTATCAACTGACCGCCCTCCTCAATCACCACCTTGCCGTAACGAATCTTGCCGCTCACGCGGCCGGTGGCATAGATCACGAGCTTCTCGCGCACGGTGAGATCACCATGGAATTCGCCGTGGATATCGGCATAGTCGATGTCGGCCGAACCATTGAATGCACCGATCTCGGTGATGTGCATGACGCGTGAGTCCATCGTCGCCTCCACCGTGCCCTCCACTATCAGCGTGTCACAGTCGGTGATCTCAACCCCCCTGAGCTTGATGTTGGGCCCCACGGTCAGCTTGCTGCCACCTTCTTTGGTCGGAGCGCCGCAACGGGAGGATGTGGTGACGCTGGCAACGGGTACCGGAGCGGATGCGGGTGCGGGGACCATCGGTGTACTTCCCTCACCAACGGTGCTGGAGCCTGACAAGCCACCTGCTTGGCCCGGGGCCGCGCGGTGCGTAATTTGATCGGGCTGGCGTTTGCCAAAAAAGGGTGCTTGCAAAGACATCGTACTGCTTTCAAAGATGAAGAGAGCGCATCCTAGTCCCGCCGGTCAGTGCCAGCCCTTGGCCAATTGCAACATCTCCGCCTCATATGCCACCAAATGTGTAAGTCAAAGGTGCTCGGCTTTTTGTAAGGCTGCGCCTATCGCTTCAAGGCGAGGGTGCTCCTGCATATTGCGTTGACGAAAGCGAACCACTGGAGCGGGTCCATTTCTTTTGGTCGGCGTCATCACCTGTGACCGCTCATGGTGCGGCGGATGGGCACTGTGCCATTGCATAGGTGTGCCTCTCCTGGCAGCGGACATGTGCCGCAGTATGGCCCATACATGAGGGGGCATCGCCTTAGAATTCGCTGTGTATGGACACCACCCAACCCAAGGAACCGGCATGACAAAGAGGCTTGGCAGGCGTATCGATATTTTGGACATGCGGCACATTGGCGTGCAGGCAAAGTATCCAGCGTCAGGCTTGCGCATTCCCGATCTTGTACAAAATGCGGGCTTGGAAAAACACGGTGCAACAACGGAATCCCAATGAAGACCTGCTTTGGTTTCAGGATGGCTGCCAAGGTCTTCCTTCAATGCGCCCTGGCGATGGCCTCGGTGTGTGTGTTTGCAGCCGAGAAGGTCACCATCATGGTGGGTGGATACGAGAAGCAAATTTACCTGCCAGCCAAGCTGGCGGAAAGGTTGGGCTACTTCAAGGCAGAGGGACTTGAAGTTGTCTTGCTCAACGAATCGTCCGGAATGGATGCGGAAGACGAGATGCTTTCTGGCGCCGTGCAGGGCGTGATTGGCTTCTATGACCACTGCATTGATCTACAAACCAAGGGAAAGATGGTCGAATCCATCGTGCAACTGGGTCAGTCACCCGGCGAGGTCGAACTGGTTTCGAACCTGCATCCAGAAATCAAGGCATTGGCCAATTTGCGCGGGAAGAATCTGGGCGTCACAGGGCTGGGCTCCTCCACCAATTTTCTGTCCCAGTATTTGATGGTCAAAGCGGGGGTGCCTCTTGGAGAGTTCAGTTCAGTACCCGTTGAGTCGGGCGATACCTTTGTAGCGGCCATCCGGCAAGACAAGATCCAGGCCGGCATGACCACGGAACCCACCATCTCGCGCTTGCTGAAGTCTGGTGAGGCGCGCATTTTGGTGGATCTTCGCTCCATGGAAAAAACCAAGGCAGCACTGGGCGGGCCCTACCCGGCGGCGTCGCTCTACATGCCAACCGACTGGGTGCTCCGCCATAAACAAACCGTGCAAAAGCTGGTCAATGCCCTGGTGAAGAGCCTTCGGTTTATCCATGCGCATACGGCTGCGGAGATCACTGAGAAGATGCCAGCGGAGTTCTACGTCGGCGACAAGGAGTCCTATGTGAAGGCATTGGAGGCTGGCAAAGCCATGTTTACCTTGAACGGCATGATGCCTGTTGACGGGCCAGAGACGGTGCTGACCGTGCTCTCCGCGTTCAACAAGCATGTCAAAAGCCGGGCTGTGGACCTTACAAAGACCTACACAGTGGAATTCGTAAAGGTCTCAAACGAAAGCCACTGATACCGATTCCTGCCTCTCAATGGCTGTCGTGCAGTGGCGCCGGGCGCCATTTTGCCAATCTATTTTCCAGCAAAGTCATGAAATACTCGGCGAGCAGGGCCACCACCATGATGATCACAATGGCCGCATACATGCCTGCCGCGTCAAATGAGCCTTTGGCTACATTGATCAGCAGACCTATGCCATAACGCGAACCGACAAACTCTCCCACAATCGCACCCACTATGGCAAAACCAAAGCTGACGTGGAGGGATGCAAAGATCCAGCTCATGGCGGAGGGGATGACCACCGAGCGCGTCAACTGCCAGCCTTTTGCACCCAGAATTTGGGCATTTGCGAGCAGGTTTCGGTCCGACTCGCGCACGCCCTGAAATGCATTCGAAAACACCACAAAGAACACCATCACGAAGGACAGGGCCACCTTGGAGGTCAGTCCCAATCCGAAGATCATGATGAAAATCGGCGCCAAAACAACACGGGGGACGGAGTTGATGACCTTGATGTACACCGAAAATATGTCCGAAAGCATGCGATTGCGCCCCAGGGCAATTCCCACCACGATACCGGCCACCGATCCGCTGAAGAA
>JAYVNF010000493.1:0-2760 GCA_043758575.1 Rhodoferax sp. | reverse complement strand
CGCCTGCCTGGACCTGACGCCGCAGTCCGCCGGTCTGTATGCCATTTCCTTGGGCCTGTCGCACGCCTACCGCGACGACCAGCAGATGCTGCGGCATGGCCTGGTGCTGTACGAGGCGCTGTATGCCTGGTGCCAGTCCTGCCAGAGCGAGACCCACAACTGGCCGCCGCAACAGTAGAAATAAAGCAGTAGCCGCGCAAACCAGTTCATCCCATGTAGCATTTCACATATGGAGCCCGCACGCTTTTCAAGAACCACCATTTTTTTACTGGTTCCTTATGACCTCCCTGACTCTGTCCGGCAAGTCCAGCGCCCTGCTAATAAGCCTGGCCACACTCTGCGCGGCGCCGCTGGCGCATGCCGGCGCCGGCATGCGCGGCCACAGCCACGCCACCGACAGCATCGGCCAAGCCGGTGACGCCAGCCAGGTCAGCCGCATCATCGAGGTGGAAATGAGCGATGCCATGCGCTTCACGCCCAGCCAGGTCGCGATCAAGCGCGGCGAGACGGTGCGCTTTGTCATCAGGAACAAGGGGCAACTCAAACACGAGTTCAACCTGGGTACGGCTGTGGCCCTGAAAAAGCACTACGCTCTGATGCTGAAGTTTCCCGAGATGGAACACTCTGAGCCGAACGTGGCCAGTGTGGAGCCCGGCCAAAGCGGTGAAGTGGTCTGGAAATTCACCCAGGCCGGCACGGTCAGCATTGGCTGCTTGCAGCCCGGCCACTATGAGGCGGGCATGAAGGGCAGCATCACGGTCCTTGCCGCCAAGTAGGCGGCGCTGCCATTTCTACCAAGCATGTGATTCGGTCCTTAAACCAGCTGCCGTAAAAACTGCTCCAGGATGATGCAGGCCGAGGCCGCATCGGCATCCTTGGCGCCACTGGAGATGGCTTCGGTGGTGCTGTAGCGTTCGTCCACTTCGAACACCAGCAAGTTGAAACGGCCGTGCAACTGGCGGCCAAACTTTTTGGCGCGCGCCGTGTTCTCGTGCGGCGCGCCGTCCGGGTGGTAGGGCACGCCAATCACGATGGCGTCGGGCTGCCACTCCTTGATGCGCAGGGCAATTTGCACAAAGCGCGCATCGCCCGTGGCGTGCACGGAACCCTGCGGCTGGGCCGTGCCCAAGAGGCGATTGCCCACCGCCACACCGGTGCGTTTTTCGCCGTAGTCGAAAGCGATGAAGGTTGCCAGCGTGCGGGGCACCAAGGCCGGACCGGCGCTCGTGGGTGGTGCCGCCGAAGGCAAGCCGGCGTGCTGCTCAGGCATGGCCAACCTGGCTGGAAATCATCCACGACTGCAGGCCCAACAGACCCAGGGCGCGTTCGTAGCGTTCTTCCACCGGCGTGTCAAAAATCAGCTCGCGCGTGGCGTCCACCGTGAGCCAGCTGTTCTCGCCCAGTTCGGACTCCAGTTGGCCCTCGCCCCAGGTCGCATAACCCAGGGTGATCAGGACTTTCTTGGGGCCGGCGCCGCTGGCCAGGGCTTCGAGCACGTCTTTGGAGGTGGTCATCTCCAGGCCGCCGGGAATACTCATGGTGGAGGCGTACAGGGTCTCCTGGTCTTTGCCCACATAGATCGGCTCGTGCAGCACGAAGCCGCGCTCGGTCTGCACCGGGCCGCCCTGGAACACCGGGTTGTTGTGCAGATCGGTGCGCTTGAGGTCCAGGTCCACCTTGCCAAACAGGGCCGGCAGCTTGAGGTCCGCCGGCTTGTTGATCACCAGACCCAGCGCGCCGCGTGCGGTGTGCTCGCAGACATAGACCACGCTTTTGCCAAATAGGGCATCTTCCAGCCCGGGCATGGCAATCAGAAAGTGGTTGGTGAGGTTGATGGGTGCAGAATCGCCGGTCATGTTTCATTCTAGCGGTACGCATGCAAACCCCTTTTTCCACCGGCCTGGTATGGCTACGCCGCGATCTGCGCCTGCAGGACAACCCGGCCCTGGCAGCGGCCCTGGCGCAATGCGCGCAGGTGCACTGCGTGTTCGTCTTCGACAGCTCCATTCTGGAGCCGCTGCCGCGCCAGGACCGGCGCGTGGAGTTCATACGCGAGTCCCTGGTGGAGCTGGATGCGGCGCTGCGCAGCGTTTCTGCTTCTGCTTCTGCCGGCCTGATCGTGCTGCGCGGAGATGCGCGCCAGCAGATACCGCAACTGGCCCAGGCGCTGGGCGTGCAGGCCGTGTTTGCCGCCAAGGACTACGAGCCCGCCGCCCGCGCGCGGGACGCCGCCGTGGCCCAGGCCTTGCAGGCCCAGGGCGTGGTCTTGCAGCAAATGAAGGACCACGTGGTGTTTGAGGAGCGCGAGGTGCTCACGCAAATGGGCAAGCCCTATGGCGTCTTCACACCCTATCTGCGCGCCTGGCTGGCCACACTGGGCGAGGCGCCGCTGCCTACGCACGCCCTGCCCCAGCCCGGCACCCAATTGGCCGCACGGCCAGCGGTGTACGCCCTGCCCGTGCCCACGCTGCAGCAACTCGGTTTTGCGCCCAGCAACCTGAACACATTGGCGATTCCCACTGGCATGTCGGGTGCGGCCCGGCTGCTGGAAGATTTTGTGGCGCGCATGGACCGCTACGACGAGACGCGCAACTTCCCCGCCATCAAGGGCCCCAGCTACCTGGGTGTGCACCTGCGTTTTGGCACCGTGTCGATCCGCCAGCTGGTGAACCTGGCGCGCCAGCACATGGCGCTGGGCAGCACAGGTGCACAGACCTGGCTGGCCGAGTTGGTCTGGCGTGATTTTTACGTGCAGATTCT
>JAYVNF010000492.1:0-2762 GCA_043758575.1 Rhodoferax sp. | reverse complement strand
AACCCGCGCAAGTCGGCACAGACCGCACCCGCAAAAAACACAACAGACCCGAAGAGACCTCCATGACCCAACCCCGCTACCGCGATCTGCGCTTTGGCATCACCCGTGTGGAGTTGCGCGACGGTGCGCCCGGCGTGCGCTACCTGCGCGCCGAACAGCCTCTGGTGGCCTATTCCCAGCGCATGACCGATCGGCTCAAGCTCTGGGCGCAGACCCAGCCAGAGCAAACCTTTATGGCGCGGCGCGCGCGCCTGGCCGACGGCAGCACCGGTGGCTGGATTCACCTCACGTATGCCCAGGCCTGGGACAGCGCGCGCAGCATCGCGCAGGCACTGCTGGAGCGCCAACTCAGCGCAGAGCGCCCGGTGCTCATCCTCTCGGAAAACGACCTGGAGCATGCGCAGCTGGCCCTGGGCTGCCTGGTGGCCGGTGTGCCCTTTGTGCCGACCTCGCCGGCCTATTCACTCATCAGCCAGGACTTTGACAAGCTGCGCCATGTGGTGAACACCGTTACACCCGGCCTGGTGTTTGCGGCCGATGCCACGCGCTATGCCAAGGCGATTGCAGCAGTCGGCGCCGACCTGGAAGTGGTACTCACGCAAGGCACACTGGACGGGCGCGCCAGCACCTCCTTCAAGGACTTGCTGGCCACACCGGCTACCGATGCGGTGGACGCCGCCATGGCTGCCACCGGCCCCGACACCATCACCAAGTTTTTATTCACCAGCGGCTCCACCAAGCTGCCCAAGGCGGTCATCAACACCCAGCGCATGTGGTGCGCCAACCAGCAGCAGATGGCGCAAAGCATGCTGGCCCTGACGCAAAAGCCCCTGGTGCTGGTGGACTGGTTGCCCTGGAACCACACCTTTGGCGGCAACCACAACTTCGGCATGGTGCTGTACCACGGCGGCACGTTTTACATCGACGACGGCAAGCCCACGCCGGCCCTGATGGGGGAGACCCTGCGCAATCTGCGTGAGATCGCCCCCACCGTGTACTTCAATGTGCCCACCGGCTTCGAAGCCATTGCCAACGCCATGCAGACCGATGCGGCCCTGCGCCAGACCTTGCTGTCGCGGGTCAAAATGTTTTTCTATGCCGGCGCTTCGCTGGCGCAGCCGATCTGGGACAGCCTGTTTGCCACGGCCGAGGCCGAGATGGGCGAGCGCATCGTGATGACCACCGGCATGGGCATGACCGAATCCGGTCCCTTTGCCATCTTCGTCACCAACCCGAATGTGAAGGCCGGAGACCTGGGCGTGCCCACGCCCGGCATGGACCTCAAATTGGTGGACATGGACGGCAAGACGGAAGTGCGCTACCGCGGCCCCAACATCACACCGGGCTACTGGCGCGCACCCCAAGAGACTGCGGCCCACTTTGATGACGAAGGCTTTTTTTGTTCGGGCGACGCCGTCACCTGGATCGACGAAAACGACCCGCACCAGGGCCTCAAATTCGATGGCCGCATTGCCGAAGATTTCAAGCTGGCCACCGGCACCTTTGTGAGCGTGGGCCCGCTGCGCGCCAAGATCACCGCAGCTGGCGCACCCTATGTGCAGGACGTGGTGCTTACCGGCATCAACCTGAAGGAGGTCGGCGCCATGGTGTTCCCCACCCAGTCCGTGCGCGCCTTGAGTGGCCTGCCGGCAAACGCGGCCATGTCCGATGTGCTGGCCAGCGCGCCGGTGATTGCACATTTCCAAAACGTGGTGAACACCCTGGCGCAGACCGCCACCGGCAGCGCCAACCGCATTGCCCGCTTGTGCCTGCTGGCAGAGCCGCCCACCATAGACCGCAGCGAGGTCACCGACAAAGGCTCCATCAACCAACGCGCCGTGCTCATGCACCGCGCGCACACAGTGGAAGCGCTGCACCAGGGCACCTTGCCCACCATCATCCAACCCACGGTTTGAACAGGATTTACCAATGGCATCCAAAGGATTTTTCAACGCCTTCCAGGACATCTGGATTCTGGACGGCGTGCGCACACCCATGGTCGACTACTGCGGCGCGCTCGGCCACATCTCTCCCACGGACCTCGGCATCAAGGCGGCCCGCGCCGCCCTGCAGCGTGCGGCGGTGCCGGGTGCGCACATCGGCTCTGTGATTGCCGGCAATATGGCGCCCGGCGACTTCGAGCAGTTCATGCTACCGCGCCACATCGCCCTGTATGCGGGCGTGCCCATAGCAGTGCCAGCGCTGATGGCGCAGCGCATTTGCGGCACCGGCTTCGAGCTGTTCCGCCAGGCCGCCGAACAGATCCAGGGCGGCGCCTGCGATGCCGCTTTGGTGGTGGGCACCGAGAGCATGACGCGCAACCCCATCTGCGCCTTTGAGCACCGCAGCGGCTTCAAGCTGGGCGCCGAGGTCGGCTTCAAGGACTATATGTGGGAGGCACTGAAGGACTCGGCCGCCGGCATCAACATGATCCAGACGGCCGAGAACCTGGCCAAGCAATACGGCGTGACACGCGAAGAGGTGGACCAGTTCGCCTCCGATTCGTTTGCCAAGGCGGTGGCGGCGCAGGAGTCCGGTTTTTTGGCCGGCGAGATCGTGCCGGTGGTCACCGAAAAATTCGAGCTCGAAGGCTACAAGTCACGCGGCATCAAGCTGCAAGGAAAAGTTCTGGAGGTGGCGCAGGACACGCATGCGCGCCTGTCGCCCCCCGAGGTGCTGGCCAAGCTGCGCCCGGTCTATGAAGGCGGCGTGCAGACCGGCGGCAACAGCGCCGCTCTGGTGGATGCTGCAGCGGCCGCCGT
>JAYVNF010000491.1:0-2765 GCA_043758575.1 Rhodoferax sp. | reverse complement strand
CCGCGGCACCAGCGCCTGTAACAGCGGCAGCAGCGGCAAGCACAGCGCTGCCCGCCGGTAGCGCGTTGTCACTTTCGCTTTCGGCGTGCTCACCGTTGTCGTCAGCGTCACTGTCACTCTCGGCCAGCGCCTGCGCCCGTGCGGCAGCGTCGGCCGTGGGCAGGCTGATGTCCGTGCGCGGCGCCAGGTCCAGCGCATCCAGGTTGTTTTGCAGGCCATCCAGCTGGGCCAGCAGGGGCTCCAGGAGCGCCGTATTCAGGCCCTCTATGCCCAGCGCCTCCAGGCCGGACTCCATGCGGTGCGTCAGCTCGCCCAGGCGCATTGCACCGGCCAGACGGGCACTGCCCTTGAGTGTGTGCAGCACGCGCAAAGCCTCGCCGCGCGCACCCAGGTTGTCCGGGCGTGCCACCCATTGGCGCAGCGCCGTGCCCAGGGCCGGCATCAGCTCCAGCGCCTCTTCCTGGAATATCGGGAACAGGTCGGTGTCGAGCTGGTCGATGGCGTCCGACTCGTGTTCGGAGGCCAGCGTGTGGGTCTCTGCCTTGGCGCCCGGTTGCAGCACCGGGGCGGCAAACTGGGCCGCCACAATGTCTTTGAGGGACTGCAGCAGCGCGCCGTCGCAGGGCTTGAGAAAACCGGCAGCAAACTGGTGCAGCAGGCGGCGGATTTCTTCGGTGGCGTCGTTGAAGACCTGGGCGTGCGCGGGTGTGCCGGCATCGTGCAGCTTCACATGCTCCAGCGCATGCTCCAGCGTGCGCGCGATGTCGGCCAGGGCGGCAAAGCCCACGGTGGCGGCAATGCCGCCCAGCGAATGCGCCAGCGTGATGCTGGAGTCGGCCAGGGGGCGGTGCAGCTCCATGGCCCATTCGCTGAGTTCCACCTGCAGGCGGCGCGACCATTCGTCGGCCTCATTGAGGAAGACGTTGTAGAGCGGAATGCCCAGGCGCAAATCGCCTATGACCTTGACCTGCTCTTCGGCCGCAGAGAGTTCGGCCGAACGGCTGACAGGGCCAGGCTCTGCTTCTGCTTGTGCAACCTGCGTCAGCGCCTGCGCGGACGCAGGTGCGGGCTCGGGGCTGGCGAGCGACTCACCAAAATCGAAATCGCCCAGATCGATCTCATCGTCCGGCAATTCGATGGTGGGCAGCTCCAGCGGCATGGCCTTGGGGTCAAAGGTTTGCGTGGACTCAAATTCCGGCGACACCGAGTCCACTTCCAGCACCGGCAGCTCGTGCACCAGTTGCGTGGCGGAGAAGTCCGGCAGGTCCAGCGGCAGCCCGTCGTCCAGCCCATCTTCCAGCGAATCCACCAACTGCGTGGCAGAGAAGTCCGGCATGTGCCGCTTGTCTTCCGCGTCCAGCGAAGCCACCAGGCTGGTGTTGGCGAACTCCGCGTGTTCGGCATGATGGGCCGCGTCGTCGGCGTGGTCCTGCGGCTCCAGCGGCTCGGGCGCCATGGAATCCTGGAAAGCGCCAAAGACCGAGGGAATGTCCACCTCGTCGCCCGGCACCTGCAGGGGCAGGGCCTGGCCGTGCAGGCGCATGGCGTCGGCACTGGCACGGAAATCGGCAGCGCTCCAGGCCACGCCGGTGTTGCCGGCAATGTCTTCGATCCAGCGGCCAAAGGCCGACATGCCGGTGCTGGAGAGGCTGATCAGCGCATCGCTGGCCGGCTTTTGTTCGGCCAGCCAGGCATTGAACATTTGCTCGAACGACCAGGCCGCCTCGCCAAACTCGGTGAGGCCAACCATGCGCGAGCTGCCCTTGAGGGTGTGAAAGGCCCGCCGCAGGGTGGTTTGCTCGGCCAGGTTGGAGGGCTCCACGGCCAGCGCGCGCGCGGCCGCCAGGCCGGCGAGCACCACTTCGCGGGCCTCCTCCAGAAAGATGTCCTGCAGGTCGTCTTCGTCCTCCGCCTCAGGCGCCAGCGCAGGCGCCGCACCAGCTGCTTCTACTGCTGCTTTCGCTTGCGCTGCCAGCGGCGCGGCGGCACTGGCTGCCGCCGTGCTCTCTTGTGCCGGAACCGGGGTGCGTGCGCGCCCCATCAGGGGTTTGAATTCACCGGCCTCTTCGTCGTAGACAAACAGCTTCTTGGCCATGGCGCGCTGGTAGCTCAGCATGTCGATCAGCAGGCCCAGGGCGCCCAGGCTGTTGCCGAGTTTTTCGAAGGTGCCGCTGCGCGCCGACTCCAGGTCGATCTCGTCGACCATCAGGTGGTCCACACTGGCGCGCATGCGCAGCGCAGCCAATGCGGCCTGGTCCAGGCCCAGCACCGAAAACACACCACGCATTTGCGACAGGCGGCTGGGCACTTCGCGCAGGGGCGCCTTGTCGGTGGGCTGGCGGAAAAACTGATCCAACGAGGTTTCCACTTCGCCCAGCGAGGCGCGCAGCTCATCGACCACGCTGCCCATGGTCTGGCGCTCGCTCACGCGCCGGTACAGCTCTTCCATCCAGCCTTCCAGCGGCTCGGGCTCGGCACCGGCCAGCACCTGCTGCAGGCGGCGGGCCAGGCGGTTGCTGCGATCGGCCATCTGGTCGTCGGTGGGGTCCAGGTCCTCGTAGGCGGCTTCCAGGTAGAGGATGGAGGTGGCCACTTCCATGGCCACGCCCGGCGCCGGCGCTGCGCCCGAGCGCAGCGTGGCATCGATAACGCCGGTCAGGGCCTGCGCCAGGGCGCTGCTGTGCGGGTGCAGTTTGACAATCGAGTCGGTCACCGCGGCGAACTGCTCGCCGGCCTGCTTGAGGCGGTTGGTGTCGCCACCGGCC
>JAYVNF010000490.1:0-2769 GCA_043758575.1 Rhodoferax sp. | reverse complement strand
AAGGTGATCACCGCCCGTTTTTACGCCGACGCCCTGCTGCCCCAGGCGGCAGCGCTGGCGCAAAGCATTCGCCAATCCGGCGCCAGCACCAACCGCATACCGGTTGATTTGTTCTGATCTGCAGCACGCACCCACAGGAGTCAAACAACATGAAAATTCTGGTCGCAGTCAAGCGCGTGGTGGACTACAACGTCAAGGTCCGGGTCAAATCGGATGGCACGGGGGTGGAGACCGCCAACATCAAGATGAGCATGAACCCCTTCGATGAAATCGCCATCGAAGAGGCCGTGCGCCTGAAGGAAAAAGGCGTGGCCACGGAAATCATTGCGGTCTCTTGCGGCGTGGCCCAGTGCCAGGAAACCCTGCGCACCGCCCTGGCCATTGGTGCCGACCGCGCCATCCTGGTGGAGTGCACCGAAGAACTGCAGCCGCTGGCCGTGGCCAAGCTACTCAATGCGCTGGTGCAGCGCGAGCAGCCCGGCCTGGTGATCCTGGGCAAGCAGGCCATTGACGACGACTGCAACCAGACCGGCCAGATGCTGGCCGCCCTGGCCCAGCTGCCGCAAGTCACCTTTGCCAGCAAGATCGAGGTGGCGGATGGCAGGGCCACGGTGGCGCGCGAGGTCGATGGCGGCAGCGAAACCCTGCAGGTCACGCTGCCGGCCGTGGTCACCGCCGACCTGCGCCTGAACGAGCCGCGCTACGTCACCCTGCCCAACATCATGAAGGCCAAGAAAAAGCCGCTGGAAGTCACCACGCCCGCCGCGCTGGGGGTGGACGTGACGTCCCGGCTCAAGACCCTCAAGGTCACAGAGCCGCCGGTGCGCAGTGCCGGCATGCTGGTGCCCGACGTCGCCACCCTGGTGGCCAAGCTGCGCACGCAAGCCAAAGTCATCTAAACCGAACCGCAGGAGACCCGCACCATGACCATCCTCGTTATTGCCGAACACGACAACACCAGCCTCAAGCCCGCCACCCTGAACACCGTCACCGCCGCGCTGCAGTGCGGCTCCGAGGTCCATGTGCTGGTGGCCGGTCACAAGGCCGCAGGCGCAGCTGCGGCGGCCGCCCAGGTCGCCGGTGTGGCCAAGGTGCTGCACGTAGATGACGAGGCCCTGGCCCACGGTCTGGCGGAAAACCTCAGCGTGCAGATCGCGGCCCTGGCCTACACCTACAGCCACCTGCTGTTTGCCGCTACCGCAACGGGCAAGAACGTGGCCCCCCGGCTGGCGGCCCTGCTGGACATGGCACAGATTTCGGACGTCACCCGGGTGATCAGCGAGAACACCTTTGAGCGCCCCATCTACGCCGGCAATGCCATTGCCACCGTGCAAAGCAGCGACGCCATCAAGGTGCTTACCGTGCGCACCACCGCCTTTGATGCAGCAGCCTTGAGCGCGCAAGGCCCTGTCGCCATCGAGCTTGTTGCCGCCTTGCCCATACCCGGCGGCACTTCTTACATGGGCAGCGAGATCACCCGCAACGACCGGCCCGAACTCAGCGCCGCCAAAATCATCGTCAGCGGCGGCAGCGCCCTGGGCTCGCAGGAAAAGTTCATGGAAGTCCTCACGCCGCTGGCCGACAAGCTGGGTGCGGCCATCGGTGCCAGCCGCGCCGCCGTGGACGCCGGCTACGCCGCCAACGACCTGCAGGTGGGCCAGACCGGCAAGATCGTGGCGCCCCAGCTCTACATCGCGGCCGGCATCAGCGGCGCCATCCAGCACCTGGCGGGCATGAAGGACTCCAAGGTCATAGTCGCCATCAACAAGGATGCCGAGGCACCTATCTTCAGCGTGGCCGATTACGGCCTGGTGGCCGATCTGTTTGTCGCGCTGCCGGAACTGGTGGCAGCCTTGTAGGCATTGCGAAGGCGTGCAGGCGATCTGCACCGTATCTCTTAAAAAAATAAAGCACCATGACAAGCCGACACCACATTCAATACCAGGAAAAACTCTGCTCAGCCGAGCAGGCCGCCGCGCTGGTCCAATCCGGTGACAAAGTCTTTATGGGCGAATTTGCCCAAAACGTGGAAGCGGTGGACGCCGCCCTGGCACTGCGCTGCAAGGAGCTCAAAGAGGTCATCCTGGTCACCACCACCCGCGTCCGTCCCCTGAAGTGCGTGGAGGCCGACCCCCAGGGCGAGGCCTTTTTGTGGAACGACTGGCACTTTTCCGGCCTGGGTCGCAAGTATGGAGAAATGGGTCTGGCCGGCTATGTCTCGCTGTGCTACCACCAGGGCCCGCACATGGTGGAGCTGTACGAGGAGCCGGATGTGGCCGTGGTGCAGGTCACGCCCATGGATGCCAACGGCTTCTTCAACTTTTCCACCAGCTGCTCCATGACGCCGTCTTACTGCCGCAAGGCCAAGAAGGTGGTGGTGGAAGTGAACACCCAAGCGCCGCGCTGTCTGGGCGGTCTGGACGAAACCATCCATATCTCCAAGGTCTTTGCGGTGGTGGAGGGCCCCAACAGCGCGCTGCTGCAACTGCCCGCCACGGTGGGCAGCGAGGCCGACCGCCAAATAGCCGCCCACGTGATGGCGCTGCTTGAAGACGGCTCCACCATCCAGCTCGGCATAGGCGCACTGCCCAACATCGTGGGCGCCATGATTGCCCAAAGCGATCTGAAAGACCTGGGCGTGCACACCGAGATGCTGGCGGACTCGTACGTGGATATGTACCTGGCCGGCCGCATCACCGGCCGGCGCAAGGCGATTGACCGCGAGAAAATGGTCTACACCTTTGCCATGGGCACCCAGAAGCTGTATGA
>JAYVNF010000489.1:0-2773 GCA_043758575.1 Rhodoferax sp. | reverse complement strand
CAATGGAACATCTGACATTTGCGTTTGAAGGTTTGCAAACACCGCCAAGCTTTGAGGCGATTCTTGTGGGCGTCGTTGGTTCGGGCAACCTGGAAGTGCTAATGGAGCCGGGCGCAGACCCGGCCCATTGCACGCTTTCCATCGCCACCTCGGCGCGTGGTTTTGGGGCTATCTGGGAGGCGGTGGCGCAGAACTTCCAGCTGCGTCACCAATTGGCTGGTGTGGCCATTTCCATCAACGACATGGGCGCCACGCCAGCCGTGGTCAGCCTGCGCCTGGACCAGGCGGCGGCGTCTTTACCTTGGGCGACAAAGGACGCAACATGATGCAAACCACGCGCCGCGCCATGGCAATCAGCTTTGCCGAACTGAGCGCACGCCAACGGGTTACGCAGCTGCTGGACGCGGCTTCTTTCCAGGAAATTCTGGGGCCGGCCGAGCGTGTGGTCAGCCCGCACCTGGCGCTGTTGGGTCTGCCCGCGGCCTTTGACGATGGTGTGGTGATTGGCAGCGGCGAGCTCTATGGCCGCACGGTGCTAATCGCCGCGCAAGAGGGTGCGTTCATGGGCGGCGGTGTCGGTGAGGTGCATGGCGCCAAGTTGACCGGCTTGCTGCGCCGCGCCCTGCAGACCCGCCCGGCCGCGGTGCTTGTGCTGGCCGAGTCCGGCGGGGTGCGCCTGCACGAGGCCAATGCCGGTTTGATTTCGGTGTCGGAAGTCATGCGTGCCTTGCTGGACGTGCGCGCCGCCGGTATCCCTGTGGTCATGCTGATCGGCGGCGCCAATGGCTGCTTTGGCGGCATGGGCCTGATCGCGCGCTGCGCTGACCACATCGTGATGAGTGATGCCGCGCGCATGTCCATGTCCGGCCCGGAGGTGATTGAGTCCGCCCACGGCGTGGAAGAGTTTGATGCGCGCGACCGCGCCCTGGTCTGGCGTACCACCGGGGCCAAGCACCGCTTTTTGATGGGCGACTGCGACCACTTGGTGGAAGACGATGTGCAGGCCTTTCGCGATGCCGCAGCCGCCCTGCTGGGCCACAGCCGACCCCTGACCCTGCAGCACCTGCTGGCCGAGCATGCGCTGCTGGCCGAGCGCCTGCAGCGCTATGGCGACTGCCAGGACGCGCTGGACATCTGGCAGCGCCTGGGCCTGGCGCATCCCGAGCAGGTCACGGACATGGAGGCCGCAGACATGCAGGCGCTGCGCGCAGGCATTGGCGCGCCGCTCCCGACTCCCGCCGCAGCCCCGGTCGGCGCAGACGCAGCGCAAGAATCCATAGGCTGGCTCAACCTGGTGCAAGCCTTGTTTGGTGCGGCACACAGCGTGCAGCGCAGCGGCGACGTACTCAGCGGCAGCGCAAAGCTGCAGGGCCAGACCCTCGCCGTAGTCGGCACCACCGCGCACGCCGCCATCGGTGTGGAAACCGCGCTGGCGCAGGCCCAAGCCATTCTGGACACCGTGCAGCACCACCCGGGCCGCGCCATCCTGCTCTTGGTGGACACCCAAGGCCAGCGCCTGCGCCACCGTGACGAGCTGCTGTGCATCAACCGCTACATGGCGCATATGGGCTGCTGCGTGGACCTGGCGCGGCGCAGCGGCCACCCGGTCATAGGCCTGGTCTACGACCAGGCGTTGTCGGGCGGCTTCATCACCTCGGGCCTGATGGCCGACACCTGCCACGCCCTACCCGAGGCCGAGATCCGCGTCATGCGCCTGCCGGCCATGAGCCGTGTCACCAAGATCAGTGAGGACGTGCTCGAAGCCCTGTCCCTGTCCAACCCGGTGTTTGCACCGGGTGTTGCCAACTACGTGGCCATGGGGGGCATCCAGTCCCTGTGGAGCGGCGATGTGCAGCACTGCCTGAGTCAGGCACTGGCAGACAGCAGGAACAGCGGCACGCGTGACCAGCGTGCCGCGCTGGGCGCTGCGCGCGGTGGGCGCAAGCATGCCTCCGAGGTAGCACAGCGGGTGCTGCGGGCCTGAAGGACGCGCATGCCTGCCATGGATGCTCCGCAACGCAACCAGTTGGTCTGGCTCCACGAGCCGGCCTGGCAACAGGTGTTGCTGCAGGACTGGGATGCCCAGGCGGCTGAAGTGCTGCGCCATTGGCAGCAGCAGCAACTGCCGCTGGTGGTGTGCCGCCAGCGCCTGCCCGACGCGCCCCAGCGCATCAGCCTGGGTCTGCCTGCGCCGTTGCAATGGGAGCGGCGCAAGCTGGCGCTGGATGCGGCGGCCCAGGACATTGCACGCAGCGGCAACTTCCCAGCCTTGTCCCCCGATGTGCTGGGGCTGGCCGACACCGCGCAACTGCGTGAGCTCTTGCAGCACATGCAATGCCTGCAGGTGCCGCTCTTGGTCTATGGCTCGTTTGGCTGGCAGCAGCTGTCTGGCCTGCCCTGTGTGCGCAGCACATCCGATCTGGACCTGCTGGCCCAGGTGCCCGACCTGCATGCCGCCGGCCAGGTGGTGTGGTTGCTGCAAGGGCTGAAGCTGGCCTGTCGGGTCGACGGCGAGCTGCTGTTTCCCAATGGCTGGGCCATCGCCTGGCGTGAATACGCCCAGCTCATAGGCGGCAAGGTCGAACGCGTGCTGGTCAAGGAACGCAGCGGCGCGCAGCTGCTGGGTATGGCAGAGCTGCGGGCCCAACTGCGGTCGCAGCGGCCGGCCGTACCGGCAGTACCGGCGGGCGATACCGCGCGTGCTGCGGCCCCCGCCCAGGAGCGTTGAGCGCCATGCCGTGCCAAGCAGGCGCTGCGCCTGAAGCCTTGGAGG
>JAYVNF010000488.1:0-8682 GCA_043758575.1 Rhodoferax sp. | reverse complement strand
CCGTTGGCCGTCATGAACGCGCTCATCTCGCTGCGGCCGCCCAGTTCGTCGATGAACTGCTGGTCCAGCCATGGCTTGTAGATCTTCAGCGCGGGGTTGACCAGCAGGCCGTAGCGGTAGAAGCGCTCAATGTCGTTGCCCTTGAAGGTGGAGCCATCGCCCCAGATGTTGACGTCGTCCTGCTGCATCGCGCTGACCAGCATCGTGCCGGTGACGGCGCGGCCCAGCGGCGTGGTGTTGAAGTAGGTGGAGCCAGCCGTGGTGATGTGGAAGGCGCCGGCCTGCAGCGCGGCCAAGCCTTCGGCGGCCAACTGTGGGCGGCAGTCGATCAGGCGCGCTTGGATGGCGCCGTATTCCATGGCCTTGCGCGGGATCTCGTCGTAGTCGGCCTCGTCGGGCTGGCCCAGGTTGGCGGTGTAGGCGTAGGGCAGGGCGCCCTTGAGCTTCATCCAGTGCAGGGCAGCGCTGGTGTCCAGGCCGCCGGAGAAGGCGATGCCGACTTTTTGGCCGACGGGGGTGTTTTGCAGAATGGTGTTGGACATGGTGTGCTTTGGTTCGGGCAGAGAGCGCTTGTGCGCTTATGCGTAGTGGCAGATGTAGTGGTAGGCCGCATCCACACGGATGTCGAACTTGGAGTTACCCGGCACACTGAAAGAGTCACCTTCAGATTGCTTGACCCAGGTGTCGGTGCCAGCCAGCTTGTATTCACAACCGCCACCCACGCACTCCATGGTCTCGGGGGCGCCCGTGCCAAAGGTCAGGCTGGAGGCCAGCACCACACCCACCGACTTCTTGGTGCCATCGGCCAGCGTGAAGCTGTGGCTGACGCATTTGCCATCGAAGTACACATTAGCTTGGGTGGTGAGGGAGACGTTGTCGAATTGGGTGGTGGTCATGGGAAGAACGGTTGGCTGAGAGGTAAACCGTTGATTTTAAGGGAGCAGACTTCAGGCGCTGTGCTGCTGGAACAACGCGGGGCTGAATCCCACCGTTACCTGGCCATCCAGCCACACCACCACCGGGCGTTTGATCACGCTGCTGTTGGCCTGCATCACCGCAATAGCTGAGGCGTCATCCACCACGGCCGCTTGCACCGCCGGGTCCAGCTTGCGCCAGGTTGGGCCCTTGCGGTTGATCAGGGTGTCTCGGCCTGCGGACTTGAGCCAACTGGGAAGCAGGTCCAGCGGCACACCCTCTTTTTTGTAGTCGTGAAAGGCGTAGTCCAGGCCTTGTGCTGTGAGCCAGTCACGTGCCTTTTTCACGGTGTCGCAGTTGGGAATGCCGTACAGCTGAATGGTTTTCATGGCCGCCATCATGCCATCGGCATGCAGCAGCGGCGACAATTCCGGCCTATGACTACATCCTTCACCACCTTGCCCGAGTGGCTGGCCTATTGCGAGCAGCTGCACCCCAAGAACATCGACATGGGCCTGGAGCGCGTGCGCACCGTAGCCGAGCGCATGGCACTGCGCTTTGACTGCCCGGTGATCACAGTGGCTGGCACCAATGGCAAGGGCTCGACCTGCGCCATGCTGGCCTCCATCCTGGGCCAAGCGGGTTACAAGACCGGTGTTTACAGCTCGCCGCACCTGGTGCACTTTGAAGAGCGCCTGCGCCTGAACGGCGAGCCGGTGATGGCCGCCGCTTTGGTGCAAGGATTTGCCGCCGTGGAACGGGCCCGCGTCCAGGGTGAGGCTGTGTCGCTGACCTATTTCGAATTCAGCACCCTGGCTATTTTTGAGGTAATGTGCCGCTCCCAGCTGGATGTGGCGATTCTGGAGGTGGGCTTAGGGGGTCGGCTGGACGCCGTCAACATCATTGACACCGACTGCGCCATCATCACCAGCATCGACCTGGACCACATGGAGCTACTGGGCAACGACCGCGAAACCATAGGCTTTGAGAAGGCTGGCATCATGCGCACCGGTCGCCCGGTGGTGGTGAGCGACCCCATGCCGCCACAAAGCGTGCTGGACCGCGCCCTGGAAGTGGGCGCTGACCTGTGGCGTGTCGGACAGGACTTCAATATCTCCGGCGACAAGCAGCAGTGGGGCTGGGCCGGGCGTGGCAGGCGCTACAGCGGCCTGGCCTATCCGGCGCTGCGCGGTGCCAACCAGTTGGTGAATGCCGCTGGCGTTTTGGCCGCCCTGACCGCCCTGCGCGAGCGCCTGCCGGTCACGGCCCAGGCGGTGCGCAACGGCCTGGCCTTTGTCGAGCTGACCGGGCGCTTCCAGATCGTGCCGGGCCAGCCCACCTTGGTGCTGGATGTGGCGCACAACCCGCATTCGGTGGCAGCCCTTGCGGCCAATCTGGATGCCATGGGTTTCTTTCCCACCACGCACGCCGTGTTTGGTGCCATGGCCGACAAGGACCTGGCACCCATGCTGGCCAAGGTGGGACCGGTGCTGGACCGCTGGTACTTCACTGATTTGCCGACGCCGCGTGCGGCCAGCGGTATGGCGCTCAAGGCCGCCTGGGAGGCGCAAAACACGCGCAAGGACGCCAGTGCCCAGGCCTTTGCCTCGCCCTCGGAGGCGCTGCAGGTGGCCATAGCCGCGGCAGACCCCGCTGATAGAATCGTCGTCTTCGGTTCCTTCTACACAGTGGGCGGCATCTTGCAAGAGGGCATACCCCGGCTGCAAGCTACCCATATGGGCTCGTAAACCACCAATCCCGCTTGTCGCGCATCCATGGCATTTTTCAAACTTCGCAAATCTGCCGGTGAAACCCAGGCACCCGCTCCGGCCCCTGAGAGTGTGGACGCCATGCGCCGGCGCGCGCGTTACCGCCTGGCGGGTGCGGCGTTGCTGGTGCTGGCCGGCGTAGTCGGCTTCCCCTTGCTGTTTGACAACCAGCCGCGCCCGATTGCGGTGGACATTCCCATCGATATTCCGGACAAGGCCAAGGTCAAGCCTCTGGTGATCAGCCCGGTGGCAGAACCCAGGCAGGCACAGGCCTCGGCCTCAGGCGCGCCAGCTCTCACGCAGACGCCAGCCAACCCGGTTGCACCGCAGGCCATGTCGGCTGCCAAAGAAGCCACGCCCGCGCCTAAGGAGCAGCAAAAGGAAGAGGTGATTATTTCGCCGTCCAAATCTGCCACTGCCGCGGCGGCCGTGAAGAGTGAAGACAAGCCAGCCGCAAAGACCGAAGCCAAAGCCGCAGACAAGCCGGTAGAGAAGGCCGCTGACAAGGCCGCAGCCACCGGTCGCTTTATCGTGCAGTTTGGCGCCTACACCGACTCCGCCCGCGCCCACGAGGCACGGCTCAAGGTCGAAAAGACCGGTTTGAAAACCTATGCGCAAGTGGTGGAAGGCCCCGAGGGCAAAAAGTTCCGCGTGCGCGTCGGGCCCTTCGAGAAACGCAGCGATGCCGAAAAGGCCGCCGACAAGATCAAGAAGCTTGACCTGCCCGCCGCGATTCTGGGGCTCTAAGAAGTGCCTTTCGTTTTAGCGCCGCTGGACTGGATTGGTGTCGCGGTCCTGGCCGTGTCCCTGCTGGTGGGGGCGTGGCGCGGCCTGGTGGTAGAGGTAATGTCCCTGGTCGCCTGGGTCGCCGCCTTCATTTTGGCGCAGTGGTTTGCCCCGGATGCCGCTGCCTGGCTGCCGATGTCGGGTGCGGCCGAGCCGGCGCGTTACGCCGCCGGCTTTGTGCTGGTGTTTGTGGCCACGCTGTTTGCCGGCGCCCTGATTGGCTTTGTGGTCTCCAAGCTGCTGTCGGCCGTGGGCCTGGGCGTGCTCAACCGCCTGCTGGGCGCACTGTTTGGCCTGCTGCGCGGCCTGGTGCTGATTCTGGCCGCCACCGTGGTGGTGGGCATGACGCCATGGAAATCCTCGGCCACCTGGCAAGCATCGATTGGTGCCCACTGGGCGACCGCAGCACTGGGCATCCTGAAGCCGGTGCTGCCGCAAGAGTTCGGAAAATATTTACCTACTACCTGAGTCATAAACCATGTGTGGAATAGTCGGCGTTGTCAGCAACGCACCGGTCAATCAGTTGATATATGACACCTTGCTGCTGTTGCAGCACCGTGGCCAGGATGCCGCCGGCATCGTGACGCAACAGGAGCGCAAGTTCTTCATGCACAAGGCCAAGGGCATGGTGCGCGACGTGTTTCGCACCCGCGACATGCGCTCGCTGCCAGGCAACTGCGGCCTGGGCCAGGTGCGCTACCCCACGGCGGGTAATGCCTTTAGCGAAGAAGAGGCGCAGCCTTTCTACGTCAACGCACCCTTTGGCATCGTGCTGGTGCACAACGGCAACCTGACCAATGCCCACGCACTCAAGAGCGAGCTGTTCGTCACCGATCACCGCCACATCAACACCGAGAGCGACTCCGAAGTGCTGCTCAATGTGCTGGCGCATGAAATTGAGCGCACCACGCGCGGTGCCGCACTGCAGCCGCAAGACCTGTTCACGGCCGTGCGCAATGTGCACAAGCGCGTCAAGGGTTCGTACGCGGTGATTGCCCTGATCGCCGGTCACGGCGTGCTGGCGTTTCGTGACCCCTTTGGCATCCGCCCGCTGTGCATGGGTACCAACGGAGAAGGCAATGTGGTGGTGGCCAGCGAGTCGGTCGCCCTGGAAGGTACGGGCCACCAGTTTGACCGCAATATCAACCCCGGCGAAGCGGTGTTCATCGACCTGCAAGGCAAGGTGCATGCCCAGCAGTGCGCCGAAGCGCCCTCGCTGAACCCCTGCATTTTTGAATTCGTCTACCTGGCCCGTCCGGACTCGGTGATGGATGGCATCTCGGTCTACCAGGCGCGCCTGAACCTGGGCGAGACCCTGGCCAAGCGCGTGGTCTCTACCGTGCCGCCCAATGAGATCGACGTGGTCATCCCGATCCCCGAATCCAGCCGCCCCAGTGCCGCCCAACTGGCGCAGCTGCTGGGCCTGCCCTACCGCGAAGGCTTTGTGAAGAACCGCTATGTGGGCCGCACCTTCATCATGCCGGGCCAGGCCGTGCGCAAGAAGTCTGTGCGCCAGAAGCTCAATGTGATTGCCAGCGAATTCAAGGGCCGCAATGTGCTGCTGGTGGACGACTCCATCGTGCGCGGCACCACCAGCCGCGAGATCGTGCAGATGGCGCGCGACGCCGGTGCGCGCAAGGTCTATATGGCCAGCGCGGCGCCGCCGGTGCGCTACCCCAATGTGTATGGCATCGACATGCCCACCAGCAGCGAGCTGGTAGCGCACGACCGCACGGTGGAGCAGATCCGCGAAATCATTGGCTGCGACGCCCTGATTTACCAGGACGTGGACGCCATGAAAATGGCCATTGGCAAGCTGAACAAAAACCTGGCCGGTTTTGATGCCTCCTGCTTCGATGGCATTTACGTCACCGGTGACATCACCGATGCCGACATCGCCCGCCTGGGCGAGAGCCGCGTAGGCGGCGAGGAAGGCATGGAAGACAACTCGCGTCTGGCCCTGCCCAACCACGAGAATTGAGCGCAAACGCAAAGACGAAGACGGACACCCTGTTATGACGCAAAAAAAACTGCCCGCCGGCTTGCACCTGGATACCCTGGCCCTGCGCACCGCGCTGGAGCCCAGCCAGTACGGTGAAAACTCCGAAGCCCTGTTCCTGACCAGCAGCTTCCTGCAGACCGATGCCGCATCTGCCGCACGCCGCTTTGCCATGGAAGAGGAGGGCTACACCTACACCCGTGTGGGCAACCCTACGGTCAGCAGCATGGAGCTGCGCCTGGCCGCGCTGGAAGGCACCGAGGCCGCGATTGGCACGGCCACTGGCATGGCCGCGATTTTGCTGCTGGGCATGGGCGTGCTCAAAGCCGGTGACCATGTGATTTGCTCGCAGTCGGTGTTCGGTTCCACCATCCGTTTGTTCAGTGGCGAGTTTGGCAAGTTCGGTGTGGAAACCACCTATGTGCCGCAAAGCGATGTCGCGGCCTGGGCCGCAGCCGTCAAGCCCAATACCAAGCTGCTGTTTGCCGAAACGCCCACCAACCCGCTCACCGATGTGTGTGACATCCAGGCCCTGGCGGAAGTGGCCCACAAAGCCGGCGCGCTGCTGGCGGTGGACAATTGCTTTGCCACGCCGGTGCTGCAAAAGCCCACCACCCTGGGCGCCGACTTTGTCATCCACTCCGGCACCAAGTACCTCGATGGCCAGGGCCGGGTCATGGCCGGTGCCATCTGCTGCAGCCAAAAGCACAAGGACGAGATTTTTTTGCCTATCACCCGCACCGCCGGCATGGTGCTCTCGCCCTTCAATGCCTGGGTGGTGCTCAAGGGCATGGAAACGCTGGGTATTCGCATGCAGGCGCATTGCGCCAACGCGCTGGCCCTGGCGACCTGGCTGGAAACGCAACCGCAAGTGGCGCGCGTTTACTACCCCGGTTTGCAGTCGCATCCGCAGCACGCACTGGCCATGCGCCAGCAGTCGGGCCTGGGCGGGCCGGTGGTGTCCTTTGATGTGAGAGCGGTGGACCCGGTGGATGCGCGCAGGCGCGCCTTCCACGTGATCGACAGCACCGAGGTCTGCTCCATCACCACCAACCTGGGCGACACCAAGACCACGATTTGCCACCCCGCCACCACCTCGCATGGTCGCCTGAGCGAAGTACAGCGCCAGGCCGCCGGCGTCAGCCAGGGCCTGATCCGCCTGGCCGTGGGCCTGGACCATATTGAAGATTTGAAGACCGATTTGCTGCGCGGCCTGAATACCCTGAACAGCCTGCAAGCGCTCGCATGAACATGACCACCACTGCCTCTACCTCTACCAAGACGCGCACGCGCTTTGCGCCTTCGCCCACTGGCTTTATCCACCTGGGCAATATCCGCTCGGCGCTCTACCCCTGGGCCTTTGCCCGCTCCACTGGCGGCGATTTCATTCTGCGCATTGAAGACACCGATGTGGAGCGCTCCACCCAGGCCGCCGTGGACGTCATCCTCGAAGGCATGGCCTGGCTCGGTCTGAACCACGACGAAGGCCCGTTCTACCAAATGCAGCGCATGGATCGCTACAAGGAAGTGCTGGCGCAGATGCTGGCCCAAGGCCTGGTCTACCCCTGCTATATGTCCATGGCCGAGCTCGATGCCCTGCGCGAACAGCAGATGGCAAACAAGGAAAAGCCACGCTACGACGGCACTTGGCGACCGGAAGCCGGCAAGACCCTGCCGGCCATTCCTGCCGGCGTGAAGCCTGTCCTGCGCTTCAAGAACCCGCAGGGCGGCGTGGTGGCCTGGGAAGACAAGGTCAAGGGCCTGGTCGAATTCAGCAACGACGAGCTCGATGACCTGGTGATTGCCCGCCCGGCCGCCGACGGTGAGACCGTGGGCACGCCCACCTACAACTTCTGCGTGGTGGTGGACGATATGGACATGGTCATCACCCACGTCATCCGTGGCGATGACCATGTGAACAACACACCGCGCCAGATCAACATCTTGCGCGCCCTGGGTGCCGAGCCGCCGGTCTATGCCCACCTGCCCACTGTGCTCAATGAGCAGGGCGAGAAGATGAGCAAGCGCAACGGCGCCAAGCCGGTGACGCAATATGCGGCCGAGGGTTACCTGCCCGATGCCATGGTGAACTACCTGGCACGCCTGGGCTGGAGCCACGGCGATGACGAAATCTTTTCGCGCGCGCAATTCCTGCAGTGGTTCAACCTGGACCACCTGGGCCGCAGCGCCGCGCAGTTTGATGAGGCCAAGCTGCGCTGGGTCAATGCCCAGCACATGAAGGCCATGGCCGGTGAAGCCCTGGCGCCGCTGGTGGCCGTGCACTTGCAGAAGAGCGGTATCGCCATTGACGATCGCCTGGCGCGCCTGTGCGATCTGCTCAAGGACCGTTGCGACACCACTGTGGCCCTGGCCGATTGGGTGGCGCGCTTCTATGCCGATGTGCCAGCCGACGCCGAAATGATGGCGCAGCATGTCACTGATGCCGTGAAGCCGGCCTTGCAACTGCTGGCCACCAAGCTGGCCGAGTGCGCCTGGGACAAGGCCTCCATTGCCGCCGCCATCAAGGAGGTGCTGGCGGCCTGCGGTCTGAAGATGCCGCAGCTGGCCATGCCGGTGCGCGTGCTCTTGCTGGGTACGCCGCAGACGCCATCGCTGGACGCCGTGATTGAATTGTTGGAAAAACAAAAAGTAATTGCGAAACTTGTCAGAGCCTAATTTTTGACGCTATAATTCGAGGCTCGGGAAATGCGAAAACTTCAAAAGAGTTTAAGCAAAAAACGTAAGGTTTTTGGGGGGTATAGCTCAGCTGGGAGAGCGCTTGCATGGCATGCAAGAGGTCAGCAGTTCGATCCTGCTTACCTCCACCAATTTCTCGAGTAGATCGGTAACGGAAGTTCCAAGGTTAAGACCCCATCGTCTAGAGGCCTAGGACACTACCCTTTCACGGTAGGTACCGGGGTTCGAATCCCCGTGGGGTCGCCAAGTTTTTGCAGCAATGCATAGCAAGGCACAAGTTGAAAACGGTCTTTCGCAAGAAAGATTCTTGGCTCGCAAGAGCAGAAGTTTTCACTACCAGGAGTGGTAGTTCAGTTGGTTAGAATACCGGCCTGTCACGCCGGGGGTCGCGGGTTCGAGTCCCGTCCACTCCGCCAGTTAAGGAAAAGCCGTTGATTTTCAACGGCTTTTTTCTTTTCTGAATCGCAAAGGTGCCCTTTTGAGGTTATCTACTTTTGTTGAAATCCTCGATTCGAC
>JAYVNF010000487.1:0-2784 GCA_043758575.1 Rhodoferax sp. | reverse complement strand
GCGGGTTCATGTCGATACCAGCGTGCTTTGGCTCGAAGTAGATGCCATACCCCCACGCTTTCAGCTTGCTTTCTTTGTGCGTCCAAAAGCCCAAAAAGGCATGGTTTTGGTGCTCAATTGGCAGGGCTTTAAATTCTTCCAGTTCCTGCGGGTTCAGCAGTTGGTCTGCCAAATCTTGCAGGTCGTCCAACGGGCGCAGTGATTCAATATCTACCCCTATTTCTGCAGCACCCGGCCCCTTGGCAATGCCGATCAAAGCCCAGCGTGCGCTGTGGCTCAGGTTGAAGAAGCAGGCTGGGCTTTGGGCCAATGCAGGTTTTCCAAACTTTCCTTCAGTAAATTCCAAGCTATGAGGTGCAATGCCCGTAGCCTGCGCCAGCAAATGGCGAAGCACAAAGTGCCTTGTTAGGTATTCTGTTTGATTGAGTGTGCAATCAAAACGTGATGCACGTTCTAATTCAGCCGCGCTCAGGCAACCTATGTCCAGGCTGGTTTTGGCCTGTATCAGGTCAATTAAATAGACCTGAACGCAGGGGCTTGGTGCCAGTTGCACCAACTTGGTTACCCCTGGGATATTGATAGAATTGCACCACTGCGAATTACCCATTGCTACATGCCCTTTCGGCTTATCCAAGCATGGTAAAGTGAACACGCACAGTGAGGCTGACAATGGAGTTTGGGTGCATATTCACAATAATGGGCTAGGTAAAAAAACGCATGCGGCATAAATCTTTAACCTGCTTGGTCCTGGGTGATGAACCACTGGCCATACATTGCGTGCAGGAATTACTGGCCCGGGGCCATCAGGTGCTGGGTATTGTTACCCAGTCTGACGCCATTTTGCGCTGGGCCCATGAGCAAAATATCCCCGTCATTGGCCAGGCAGAATATCCCCAGCTGCTGGAGCAGCAGTCGGTGGACCTGCTGCTGGCCATCGCCTACTCCGGTTTTGTTTCCAAAGAAATCGCCTTGCACGCGCGTGCGGCGGCGATTTGCTACCACGATGGGCATTTTCCCCGGCGAGCCGACATGCATTCAGCGGCCTGGTCTTTGGCCAACGGCGTGCGCCAGCACGACATCATTTGGCAGCTGCTGACAGGGGATGCAGGGCAGGGCCCGGTGCTGGAGCAGCGCAGCCTGGACATCGGCCCGCGCGAGACTTCGGTTTCCCTGAACATGCGCAATTCCGCCATGGCGCTGGAGAGTTTTCAGGCGCTGCTGTTGCGCCTGGAGCAGGGCCAGGTGTGGGGTGCGCCTGTGGAGCCGGCAGCGCCCGGCAGCATCGTGTCGCGCGACGCCCGACCGGCCGCTTTGGCCGTGCTGAATTGGGCCGACAACGCAGCAGCCCTTGATGCCCTGGTGCGCGCCTGCGACTATGGCCAGTACCCCAACCCTTTTGCGGCAGCCAAGGTGGTTCATGGCCATGCGGCCTTGGTCGTGCATGCGGCCGAACCCTATGACGAAGCCCCCGCACTAGCGGCAGAGTTGCAAGCGGCCATGCAGCCTGGCCAGGTGCTGGCTGTGGATGACGAATCCCTTTCGGTCGCCTGCGGCCAAGGTGCCTTGCGCCTGAAGCGCCTGAGCACCTTGACGGGCGAGGCGCTCACACCACAGCAAGGCCTGCAATGGCTGGGCTTGCAAGTGGGTGATGTGCTGGCCTCTTTTGCGCAGCTGGATGCGGACTTGCTGTCCAGCCAGTCCACTGCGCTGGCGCAGGCCGAAGCGAGATGGCTGCAGGCCTTGCTGCAGCGCGTGGCACCCAGCTTGCCTCTGCATACCGGTGCGCCTGGCGCGGGCCTGCAGTTGGAGCTGGGCTGGGCTCCTGAGTTGGCCGCAACCTTTGACGGCCATGGCAACGAAGCCGTGGCCGCAGTGTTTGCTTTGGGCTTGTCATGCCTGATGCAGCAGGACCGTTTTGACCTGGCCTTTGTGGCACAGGCTGGTAGGCAGCCCTTGCTGCTGCAGGCGCTGCCCTTGGCGGTGGACATCAACGCGGCACTTGGCTTTGATGCGCTGCTGCAGGGCATGGCCGAGCGCTTTGTGCAGCTCTCTGGCACCGGTGTACTGGCCGATGTGGTGGCACGCCAACCGCTGCTGCGCGCCCAGGCTGATCTGCGTGCCGGCTGTGTTTCCGAAATCGCCGTGCTGCTGACTGCGGCCGGTGCAGAATCAGGCCAGCCCCTGCCTAGCGGTGTGCAGTTGGCGCTCGACATTCAAGCGGTCACCAACCCGGCCAAAGGCCCAGGCCACGGCCCACGCTTTAGCCTGCGCGGTGCGCCCGGTGTGGCAGCCAGCCTGGTGCAAGACATCGCCCACTGCATGGGCGTGCTGGCCAAAAAAGTGGCACTACAGGCCAGCCGCCCCTTGGCCTGCGTGGACGTGCTGGACGACGCCACACGCACGCAACAGGTGATGACGTGGAATGCCACGCAGCGACCGTTTCCAGAGCAGCTGCGCATACACGAATTGTTTGAGGCCCAGGTGGCCTTGCGCCCCGACGCCATCGCCCTGGTCAGCCAGGGCCAGACCATGGTGTTTGCCGAGCTGGAACGCCAGGCCAACCAGGTGGCCAATGTATTGCAGGCACGCGGCATTGGGCCCGGCCAGTATGTGGCGGTGTTGGTGGAGCGCGGCTTCACGCTGATCGCCACGCTGCTGGGTGTGGCCAAGTCGGGCGCGGCCTATTTGCCCATAGACCCGACCTACCCCACTGACCGGGTGCACTTTGTGCTGGAGGATGCGCAATGTGTGGCTGTGGTGGCCTCACCCGAATTTGCCGGGCGC
>JAYVNF010000486.1:0-2784 GCA_043758575.1 Rhodoferax sp. | reverse complement strand
GCTGCAGCTCAGTGATGTGCATGTCGATCTGTCCCAGCATACGGTGAGTCTGGGCAAGCTCAGCATCCAAAAACCCGGCTTGCGCGTGGCGCGCGGCGAGGACGGGCAGTGGATGTTCACGCACTGGTTGGTGCAGTCCAAGGACGCAGCTTCTACAAGCCCGGCTGTGGCCAGCAGCAAGGCCGTGCCCACGCCCACGCCAGCGCCCGTAGCTGGCAAACCAGCCAAGCCCTGGACGGTGGCCCTGGCCGAACTGGCGTTGGACGATGGCACACTGACCTGGGTGGACCGCACGCCTTCCAAGCCCGTGTTCCTGGAGTTCGGGGCCCTGCAGGCGCGTAGCAAGAATCTCACATTGGACGGCACCAAGCCGGCGCCCTTTAGCCTGTCCGCCAAGGTGCGCTCGGCGCGCACCGAGGCCGGCAGCGTGCGCTTTGACGGCAGCCTGATGTGGAGCCCGGTGCTGGCCCAGGGCCTGCTGGAGGCCAAGCAGTTTCCGGCACAGGCCCTGGCACCCTATGGCATGGGCCGGCTGCGGCTGGACTTGCTGCGGGCCGATACCAGCTTCAAGGGCCAGCTGCGTTACGCCGCACGTCCGCAAGGGCCCGAGGTCCAGCTGCAGGGCGACGGCGCGGTGGAAGAGCTGCGGCTCAACAGCGCGCAAAAAACCGCCAGCGGCGAAGCGCTGACCGAGGAGCTGCTGAACTGGAAAGCCCTGTCGCTGCCCGGTATCGAGTTCAGCATGGCGCCGGCCAAACCGATGCGCCTGAAGCTGCGTGAGGTTTCGCTGTCCGACTTTTTTGCCCGTCTCATCGTCAATGCCGAGGGCCGGCTGGTGCTGCAGGACATTGTTGCCAGCGACGACGGCAGTGCCGCCGCAGCACCCGCCACCGCTGCGGCCTCTGCGCCGCCCGCTGCTGCAGCGTCTCCGATGGACCCGCAGATCGAGGTCGGCACCATCCGCTTGGTCAACGGCCATGTGGCTTTTTCAGATCGCTTTATCAAGCCCAATTACTCGGCCGATCTGACCGAGCTCACCGGCAGCCTGAGCCGCTTCAGTTCGCAAAGCGCCCAGGGCGTGGTGCAGATGGCCGATCTGGAATTGCGCGGCCGCGCCGAGGGCACGGCCAGCCTGGAAATCCTGGGCAAGGTCAACCCGCTGGCCAAGCCCCTGGCCCTGGACATCAATGCCAAGGTGCGCGATCTGGAGCTCTCGCCCCTGTCCTCTTACGCCATCAAATACGCCGGCTATGGCATAGAGCGTGGCCGCCTCAGCGTCGATCTGCACTACGTCGTCAACCCCGAGGGCCAGTTGCAGGCCAGCAACAAAATCATTCTCAACCAGCTGGTGTTTGGGGACGCCGTGCCGGGTGCTATCAAGTCGCTGCCGGTCAAGCTGGCCGTGGCCCTGCTGGCCGACAGCAAGGGCGTGATCGACCTGGATGTGCCCTTGAGCGGTTCGCTCAACGACCCGCAGTTCCGCGTCTGGCCGCTGGTCTGGAAGGTGCTGGGCAATATTCTGGCCAAGGCACTGACCTCGCCCTTCAGCCTGATCAGCGGTCTGGCCGGTGGCAGCGGCGCCGCCGATGAACTCAGCAACGTGGCTTTTGATGCGGGCACCGCCACCATCAGCAGCGCGGCGCTGCCGGGCCTGGACCAGGTGGCGCAGGCGCTGCGCGACAAGAGCAGTCTGCGCCTGACCCTGGAGGGCACGGCCAGCCTGGAGCGTGAGCACGAGGCCATGCGGCGCAAGCGCCTGAACGACTTGCTGCTGGCCGAA
Source organism: Rhodoferax sp. (assembly GCA_043758575.1). Lineage (GTDB taxonomy): Bacteria > Pseudomonadota > Gammaproteobacteria > Burkholderiales > Burkholderiaceae_C > Allorhodoferax. The sequence continues at coordinate 1,004 of JAYVNF010000486.1, read as the reverse complement.
AAGCGCCGCCAGGCCGCCAGCGCCGCCAAGGACGTGACGGCCGTGGCGGCAGTGAGCCAGCAGGAATACCCGGCGCTGCTGCAGGCGGTCTACAAGCGCGCCGATCTGAAGAAGCCACGCAACCTGCTGGGCCTGGCCAAAGACCTGCCTCCGGCTGAGATGGAGGCCTTGCTGCTGGCCAGCCTGCCAGTGGACGAAGACGCTGCACGCCAGCTGGCGCTGGAGCGTAGCCTGGCGGTGCGCGAGTACCTGAGCGCGCACCAGGTACCGTCGGACCGTTTGTTTCTGGGCGTGGTCAAGACCACGGTCGCAGACCCGGCCTGGCAACCCCGCGTTGAAATGAGCCTGGAGCACCACTGAGCATGTACCAACCCGCCCACTTCGAAGAAAAGCGCAGCGACGTGCTGCACGCCCTGGTGGCCCAGCACCCTCTGTGCACGCTGGTCACCCTGAATGACGAGGGCCTGGTGGCCGACCAGATTCCCATGCTGTTGCGCGCCGGTCAGGGCCCCATGGGCACCCTGGTCGGCCATGTGGCGCGCGCCAACCCCTTGTGGCGTGCCACCCGCCTGGAGCTGCCGGTGCTGGCTATTTTCCAGGGGCCGCAGCACTACATCAGCCCTTCCAGCTACCCCAGCAAACAGGAGCACGGCAAGGTGGTGCCGACCTGGAACTACGTGGTGGTGCAGGCCAAAGGCCTGCTGCGCATACACGATGACGCGGCCTGGCTGCGCGCTCTGGTGTCCCAGCTCACAGACCAGCAGGAGTCCGGCGCAGCCAAGCCCTGGGCGGTCGATGACGCGCCGGCCGATTACATCGACAGCATGCTCAAGGCCATCGTTGGAATCTCAATGGAAGTCACGCAGTGGTCCGGCAAATGGAAAGTGAGCCAGAACCAGAGCGCCGTGAACCGCGCCGGCGTGGTGGCGGCACTCAGCCAGTCCCCGCACGACCAGGCGCAGGCCATGGCGGCGCTGGTGCAGGGCCCATGATGTTGGGCTTGC
>JAYVNF010000485.1:0-8707 GCA_043758575.1 Rhodoferax sp. | reverse complement strand
AAACACCGCCCACCTTCAGTACCGCCAACTACTCCAAGGTGGTGTCCTCCGAGGGCGTAGGCCAGGCCTTTTTGAACACCTTTGAGGTCACCATCCCGGCTACCTTTATCCCTATCCTGATTGCCGCCTTTGCCGCCTATGCCTTCAGCTGGATGGAGTTCCCCGGGCGCAAGTGGCTGTTCATCGTGGTGGTTGGCCTGTTGGTGGTGCCGCTGCAGATGTCGCTGATTCCGCTCTTGCGCCTGTACAACGAATTGGGAGCCGCGCTGGGCATAGAGTCCAAGTCCTTTTTAGGGGTCTGGCTGGCGCACTCGGCCTTCGGTCTGCCGCTGGCGATTTACCTGCTGCGCAACTACATCGCTGCGCTGCCGCGCGACATCATCGAGAGTGCCCGCATGGACGGCGCCTCGCACTACCAGATCTTTACCAGCATCGTGTTGCCACTGTCCTTCCCGGCCCTGGCCAGCTTTGCCATCTTCCAGTTCCTGTGGGTCTGGAACGACTTTCTGGTGGCCCTGGTGTTCCTGGGCAAGGCGCCTGAGCACATTGTGCTGACCATCAAGCTCAACGACCTCTTGGGCTCACGCGGCGAGAGCTGGGAAATCCTCACCGCCAGCGCCTTTGTTTCCATCGCCGTGCCGGTGCTGGTGTTCTTCTCGTTGCAGCGCTTCTTTGTGCGCGGCCTCTTGTCGGGATCGGTCAAGGGCGGTTAAAGATTTGCCTGCTGAAGCCTCAGGGCCGCAGCAGGCGCTGTAGCATCAAGGCACTGCGTTTGGGAGTGCGTTTTTGGGTTTGAAAGTCAACATGTACGATGCCAAAGCGCTGGCTGTAGCCATGTGCCCATTCAAAGTTGTCCAGCAGGCTCCAGACGTAGTAGCCACGGATGTCGGCACCGCCGCGAATCAGCCCGGCCACCTGCTCAAAGTGGGCGCTCAGGTAGTCGCAGCGCATGCCGTCATCCACCGCACCGTCTTGAATGCCGGTGTTGTCCGCGGCACCGTTTTCGGTGATCCACAGCGCTGGCAGCGGCCATTGGCGCTGCAGGTTGTGCACCACGCGGCTCAAACCTTCGGGGTGGATTTCCCAGCCGATAGCGGTCAGTTTTTTCGGTGCCTGGGGCGCTACAAAGGTGTAGCCACGCTCGGCGTCGCGCCCACCAGCTGGGGCTTTGGCAATCGAGCGGGTGTAGTAGTTCAGGCCCATGAAGTCCAGGGGCTGGGCGCAAATCGCCAGGTCGCCTTCGCGCCGTGCGCTGCCCAGTTCCCCGATTTGTTGCAGCAACTCGGCCGGCCATTCGCGTCCAAACAGCGGGTTCAAGAAACTGTCGTTGCGCTCCAGCTCGGCCAGGCGCGCGGCTTGCACATCCTCGGGTCGGTCGCTCAAGGGGTCGCACAGCTCCGGGTTCAGCACAATGCCCAGCAGGGTCTTGTCCTGCACTGCGCGCCAGGCCTGCAGGCCCAGGCCATGGGCCTGCATCAGGTGGTGCGCCGCTACCAGCGACTCGGCGCGGTTTTTTCCGCCTGGAGCAAACACACCCAGGTCATGACCCAAAAAGGCCGAGCACCAGGGCTCATTCAGAGTGGCCACGCGCGGCAGGCGGTCGCCCAGATGCTGGGCGACCAGAGCCGCGTAATCGGCAAAGCGGTAGGCGGTGTCGCGGTTCAGCCAGCCGCCCTCCAGATGCGCCGGCAGGTCCCAGTGGAACAGGGTGGCATTGGGCGTGATGCCATGCTGCTCCAGCGTGTCCAGCAAGCGCTTGTAAAAATCCAGTCCGGCCAGGTTGGGCGTGTTATCGCTCTTGGTGATGCGCGGCCAGGCAATCGAAAAACGGTAGTGCTTGAAGCCCAGCTCCTTGATGAGTTTCACATCGTCGGCAAAGCGGTGGTAGTGGTCGCAGGCGATGCTGCCGTCGCTGGCATCCAGAATGCGGCCGCTCTGGGCACAAAAGGTATCCCAGATGCTGGGCACCTTGCCGTCGGCCATGCTCGCCCCTTCGATCTGAAACGACGAAGTGGCGCAGCCCCATTCAAAACGAGTGGGCGACAAAAGCGGGTCCAAGACTTGCATTGCATTCTTCCTCATAAGTTGCGGACGCCATTGTCCCGCGCTTTCCTTTTTTCTCAGTCTCATTTTTCAAAGGTGTAGCAGCTATGCAAGTTCAAAAAGCTCCGAACGACAACTGGTGGCGTGGTGGTGTGATTTACCAGATCTACCCGCGCAGCTTTGCCGACAGCAATGGCGACGGCATTGGCGATCTGCCCGGCATCACCGCGCACCTGGACTATGTGGCGGCATTGGGCGTGGACGGCATCTGGCTCTCGCCCTTCTTCAAAAGCCCAATGAAGGACTTTGGCTACGACGTCAGCGATTACTGCGATGTGGACCCGATGTTTGGCAGCCTGGGCGACTTCCGCGCCCTGGTGGAAAAGGCGCATGCCCTGGGCCTGAAAGTCATGATTGACCAGGTGCTCTCCCACAGCGCCGACCAGCATCCCTGGTTTGTGGAGAGCCGCTCCAGCAAGACCAACCCCAAGGCCGACTGGTACATCTGGGCTGATGCCAAGGACGATGGCAACCCGCCCAACAACTGGCTCTCCATCTTTGGAGGCAGTGCCTGGCAGTGGGACACACGCCGCTGCCAGTACTACATGCACAACTTTCTGACCAGCCAGCCGGACCTGAATTTTCACAATCCACAAGTGCAGACGGCGCTACTCGAGACGGTGAAATTCTGGCTCGATCTGGGCGTGGACGGCTACCGCCTGGACACCGTGAACTTTTATGTGCACGACACCCAGCTGCGCGACAACCCGCCGCGTGGCCGCCCGGACGGCAAGGACGCCGCCGTCAGCGAGGTCAACCCCTATGGTTGGCAGTGGCACAAGCATGACAAGAGCCAGCCGGAAAACCTGGAATTCCTGCGCAAGCTGCGCACCCTGCTGGACCAGTACCCCAACACCACCATGGTCGGTGAGATTGGTGACGACGATGGCCTGGCCCGTCTGGCCGAGTACACGCGCGGCGGCGACAAGCTGCACATGGCCTACTGCTTTGACCTGCTGGGCTCCGACCACACGTCCACCTTTTTGCACAGCGTGATGGCGCGCTTTGAGAGCATCTCCGCAGGCGGCTGGCCTTGCTGGGCCCTGTCCAACCACGACGTGGAGCGCTACGCCAGCCGTTGGGGTGGCGCCCAGCCGGATGCCGCGCTCTTGCGCCTGGCAGTGGCCATGCAGGTCAGCCTGCGCGGCTCTTCCTGCATTTACCAGGGCGATGAGCTGGGCCTGCCGGAGGCGGCGATTGCCTTCGAGGATTTGCAGGACCCCTATGGCATCACCATGTGGCCCGAGTTCAAGGGGCGCGATGGTTGCCGCACGCCCATGCCCTGGGTGGGTGCTGCTGCCGATCTGGGTTTTGCGCCTGCCGGCACGGCGAGTGCCAAACCCTGGCTGCCGGTGGCCCAGACGCACCGCGCGCTGGCGGTGGACACGCAAGAGGCTGCACCTGACTCACTGCTGCACTTCTATCGCCACGTGCTGCACTGGCGCAAGGCACAGCCGGCCCTGCTGCAAGGTGACATGCAGCTGCTGCCGGTGGACCCGCAGGTGTTTGCCTTTGTGCGTGCCTGCGACGCTCAGCGCCTGTTGTGCGTCTTCAACTTCAGTGCGCAGCCGGCCGCATGCGTACTGCCGGCGGATTGCAAGGTGACCCAGGTGCTGACCGACAGCGGCCTGGGCGGCGCCGTGCTGCACGCCGACCGGGTGGAACTGGCGCCCTGGGGCGGCCTGTTTGCGCTGCTGGCCTGAGCGCTTGGTGCAGAGCGGATGGCCATGAACATCAAGGCACTGGCCAAGGAATTGGGGCTGTCCACCTCCACGGTCAGCCGCGCTCTGAATGGCTACCTGGATGTCAACGAGAAGACACGCCTGCGCGTGGAACAGACCGCCAAGGCGCTGGGCTACCGGGCCAATGCGGGCGCCCGTCGCCTGGTGCGGGGCAGCACCGAGGCGGTGGGCATTGTCTACTCGGCGGGCGTTGAAAATCTGGGCAATCCGCAGTTTCTGGACATGGCCGGCGGCCTGTCCGAGCGTTTGCATGCAGACCACTTCGACCTGATGCTGGCAGTGGCCAGTGATGAGCAGGACCTCGATATTTTCGACCGCCTGTTTCGTGGCGGCCGGGTGGATGCCGTGGTGCTGCCCAACACCCGTGTCGACGACAGCCGTGTGCAGTTTTTGCTGGAGCGGGGCTATCCGTTTTTGGCTTATGGCCGCACCGCAAGCTGCACAAGCTTTTCCTGGTTTGACTTTGACAACGAGGTGGGCAGCAAGCTGGCTGTGCGTCACTTGGCTGACTTGGGCCACCAGGCCATTGCCTATGTGCACTCGCCACTGGAGCTGAACTTTGCCCTACAACGCCATCGCGGATTCAAGCAGGCACTGCAGGAGTCGGGCCTGGAGTACAACCCGGCCTGGTTGGCCGGGCCGGCGGTGGACCGGCGCAGCGGCCGGGCCGCAGTGCAGCAGCTGATGGACTTGCCCCAGCCGCCAACAGCCATCGTGGTGGACAACAACCTGGGCGGCATTGGGGTTTTACGCGGGCTGATGGATTTGGGTCTGGTACTGGGCAAAGACATATCCGTGGTGGTGCAGGGCGTGATTCCCAGCGACTCTTTGCTGGCCGGCCTGGACGCCACCATGGTCATACAGCCAACGGCACACCGCACCGGTGTCACCATGGCTGAAATGGTGTTGCATGTGCTGCGTGCGCCGAGTTCAGGGCCTTACCAGATACTGCGCCAGCCCGAGCTGGTAGTGGGGCAAACCTCCGGCCCCAGGCTCACATAAAGACCACCGGGAAACTCCACAACCAAGGACCCAACACGACCGGGCGCACTGCTGTGTCCAACCAGTTTCTGGCCAGTACCGAGGGCAGCGGCCAGGGCGGTTGCGCGATGGCCAGCGGTGTGGCCGGTCCTGCAATGTCGCAAGGGATGTCGCAGGCATCGTCTGGGTGCCGGTGCAGGGCAGACTGCACCACCTTGGTCAAGGCGGCCAGGCACTCTTCCAGAAACACTTCGCGCTTGCGGTACATGGAACGCTTCTTGGATGGTACCTCGGTCAGGTCCTTCCGACGCAGGCCCGGCGTCAACGCAAACAGGCCGTCGGCCTGTGGGCTGGCACCGTTCTCGGTCCAGATCGCGTCGTAACTGGCAAATAACACCGCACGTTGGGAAGGATCAAAGTAGCTGTGCTGGTGCTGGCGATTGCTGTCTGCCACCGCCAGCACCCGTTCCACCCGCATGGCTTGGCACAGCAGCAAAAACAGGGCAATGCCCAGATCGCGCGGGCGCAAGCCGTGCGCCGCTTTGGTCAACATTTTGTAGGTGTCGCTGTCTTCGGTTTGTTTGACGCCTTGCACCGCGCCGATGTAGGCAATGCGTTTGCCATTCTTCTCGGACAGCAGGAATGCCACCGAATAGGTGCGTTCGCCGGCATAGAACAGGCTAAGCGTGCACTGTCCTTCGCGGGCAAACCAGGGTTGGCTCTCCAGGCACAGGTCCAGGCCGGCACACACGGCGTCGAGTTTCAGGATGGATTTGATTTGCCGGGGTTGCAGTCTGAGCAGACTGCCCAGTGCGGCCACCTGTTTGAAGTGCAGCATCAGTTCGTGCAAACGCCGTTTGGGCGGCCAGCGTGCGTCCACCAAGGGCCACACCAACATGCCTAAAAAATGCGGTTCATCGGTGAGGATTTCACTGATGTTTCCGTAGGGACTGTTGCGGTAGATCTTAGCGACGCTGCGAAAGTTCAAAATACCCTGCAGCCACATGCGTACAAACAGTGCCGGATTGCCCCAGTGCCCGCCGTGGTAGAGGTCTTTGGAAGCTTGCAGGAGCGCGCGGTACGTTGTCAGCATGGTGTGGTATGTCCTCTTGACTTTACAGGCAAAAGTTACCGAGCCATTCGCTCAAGGCCGCTTATTTCCGCGTTCGTGTGAATGGGAGAGCATTTTCAGAAATAGGCCCTTGCATGCGCTGCCAGTTGGCTGCGAGTCCTTATAATGAACGCATCCGAGGAGCGTTGCAGTTCGCGCAAAGCGAATGAGGCTCGGACCCGGTGGCCTACAGCCATCGCACCAACGGCGCTCACCCACTGCATGTGTCGGGTGAGCCTGGTTCCAGATCCCCGCACCTGTCAGTGGTTTTCAAAATGAACTTTTGGAGTGAACCATGAGCGTGCTGAAATTTGCCAAGACCGAAGACTACAAAATTGCCGACCTGAGCCTGGCCCCCTGGGGCCGCAAGGAGCTGACCATTGCCGAGACCGAAATGCCCGGTCTGATGGCCATCCGTGAAGAGTTTGCCAAGGCGCAGCCGCTCAAGGGCGCGCGCATCACCGGCTCGCTGCACATGACCATTCAAACCGGCGTGCTGGTCGAAACCCTGCAAGCCCTGGGTGCCGAAGTGCGCTGGGCTTCCTGCAATATCTTCTCCACCCAGGACCATGCCGCTGCCGCCCTGGTGGCCAAGGGCACACCGGTGTTTGCCTACAAGGGCGAGTCCCTGGTGGATTACTGGGACTACACCCACCGCATTTTTGAATTCGGACCCAAGGGCAGCAAGACCGAAGGCCCGAACATGATTCTGGACGACGGCGGTGACGCCACCTTGCTGATGCACCTGGGCGCCCGCGCCGAGAAGGACATCAAGGTGCTGGCCAAGCCCGGCAGCGAAGAAGAAATCTGCCTGTTCAACGCCATCAAGGCCAAGCTCAAGCTGGACCCGACCTGGTACAGCCGCCGCCTCAAGGGCATCATCGGCGTAACCGAAGAAACCACCACCGGTGTCATGCGCCTGAACGAAATGTCGGAGAAGGGCACGCTGGCCTTCCGCGCCATCAACGTCAACGACTCGGTGACCAAGAGCAAGTTCGACAACTTGTACGGCTGCCGTGAGTCCCTGGTGGACGCCATCAAGCGCGCCACCGATGTGATGATTGCCGGCAAGGTGGCCTGCGTGGTCGGCTATGGCGACGTCGGCAAGGGCTCGGCCCAGGCCCTGCGCGCCCTCTCGGCCCAGGTCTGGGTGACCGAGATCGACCCCATCAACGCCCTGCAAGCCGCCATGGAAGGCTACAAGGTAGTGACCATGGAATATGCCGCCGACAAGGCCGACATCTTCGTCACTTGCACCGGCAACAAGGACGTCATCACCTACAAGCACATGGCGGCCATGAAGGACCAGGCCATCGTCTGCAACATCGGCCACTTCGACAATGAAATCGATGTCGCCTCGTTGGAAAAATTGCAGTGGGACGAGATCAAGCCCCAGGTCGACCACGTGATCTTCCCCGCCACCAAGGGCAAGAACGCCAAGCCCGAAAAGCGCATCATCCTGCTGGCCAAGGGCCGTCTGGTGAACCTGGGTTGCGGCACCGGCCACCCCAGCTTTGTCATGTCGTCCAGCTTTGCGAATCAAACCATTGCCCAGATCGAGCTGTTCACCAAGCCCAAGGAATACAAGTCTGGCAAGGTCTATGTGCTGCCCAAGCACCTGGACGAAAAAGTGGCCCGTCTGCACCTCAAGAAGGTGGGCGCCATGTTGAGCGAGCTGACCGAAGAGCAAGCTGCCTACATTGGCGTGAGCAAGTCCGGCCCGTACAAGAAAGACACGTACCGCTACTAAGCGTGCGTCCCCACAGGTAAACACAACTTCATGCGAATTGATCAACTGCTGGTTCAGCGGGGGCTTGCCAATACCCGTTCCCAGGCGCAAAGGCTGATTGCCGACGGCGTCGAATGGGCACAGGGCGAGACCTGGCGGCGCGTTGCCAAAAATGGCGACGAGGTGCCGGAATCGGCGAATGTGCGGCTGCTGGACGACTCCGAGGCGCGCTATGTGTCGCGCGGCGGGCTCAAGCTGGAAGCCGCACTGAAACAGGTTGGTCTGTCCATAGAAGGGTTTTCCTGTCTGGACGTCGGTCAATCGACCGGGGGCTTTACCGATTGCCTGTTGCAGGCCGGTGCCAAGTCGGTGGTGGGTGTGGACGTGGGGAGTGCCCAGTTGCACCCCATGCTGCGCTCCGATCCGCGGGTTTTGTGTGTGGAAAAAGTGAATGCGCGTGCGCTGACCGCCGACGACCTGATACAGGCCTACGAGGACAGCATGGGCGAAGATGGGCAGTTTGAAGCCGACGAAGACGAGGCGTCTGAGGACGACGATCCAGCGCACGAACACAACGCAGAGGGCGCGGAAGAAACCACTTCCGAGTTCGTGCCGGAGTTCGACCTGATCGTGGCCGATCTGTCTTTTATTTCCCAGACCCTGGTCCTGCCAGCAGTGGTGCCCTTGCTGAAAAGCGGCGGTACTTTGCTGACCTTGGTAAAGCCGCAGTTTGAACTGCAGCCTGGCCAGGTCGGCAAGGGCGGCATTGTCAAAGACCCGGCGTTCTATGCCGTCGTCGAACTGCGTTTGCGTGAAGCATGTGCGGCTTTGGGACTGACGGTTACTGCGTGGTTCGATTCGCCCATAGAAGGTGGCGACGGCAACCGCGAGTTCTTTATTTGCGCCCATAAACCGGCCGCATGAATGCCTGCGCAGCCAGGCGCTGCGCAGGCTGAGTCAGGAGAAAAAAGCATGTCTGCACGCAAGCGTGTCCCCCTGAGCCTGGAATTTTTTCCGGCCAAAAATCCGGATGTGGCTGCC
>JAYVNF010000484.1:0-8710 GCA_043758575.1 Rhodoferax sp. | reverse complement strand
ACGGGGGCAGGCTGTATCATCCAGCACGTTTCCTGAGCCGCCTTCAGGAGACTTTTGCCAACATACATTGGGCTGCACAGCGATTCTCTGAAAACCATGGTGATTGGAAATTACTTCTCGCAACACCAGCGCAGGGCGGCCACGTCCGGGGCACCGCAGCGCGGTTTCACCCTGATCGAGCTGGTGATGGTGATGGTGGTCATGGGGATTTTGGCGGCCTTCGCCGGCCCACGGATTTTCAACATCGGTGTCTTCAACTCCCGCGGCTTTCACGACCAGACCCTGGCCTATCTGCGCTTTGCACAAAAAACCGCCGTGGCGCAACGCCGCACCGTCTGCGTGAGCTTCACCACCACCTCGCTCAGCCTGGCGATTGCTTCGGCCGCCGCCACTTCCAGCTGCGCCAGTGCCGCAACCTTGACCGGCCCATTGGGGGACGCGGGTGCGCTGGTGGTGTTGAACGCCAAGACCGGCGTTAGCTTCAGCGCGGTGCCGGCAGCGGCCTTCAACTTTGACGGCCTGGGTCAGCCGATCTCGTCTGCCGGAGTGCCGCTTGCCAGCGCAGCGGTGTTTCAGGTGGTGGGCGGCCCCAGCGCCATCACGGTGGAGCCCGGCACCGGTTATGTCCATGACTAAACGGCATAGCAGCGGCTTCACGCTGATTGAACTGATTATTTTTATCGTCGTGATGGCGGTGGGCCTGACCGGCATTCTGTCGGTCTCCAACAGCGTCATCAAGTCCAGTGCAGACCCGATGGTGCGCAAACAGTCGCTGGCCATTGCCCAGTCCCTGCTGGAAGAAATCCTGCTTAAGGACTACGCCAAGTCCGCAGACAGCGCAGTGCTGGGCTTTCCCGCCGGTGCGCGTAATCTGTTTGACTGCGTACGCGACTACGACAACTACACCACCACCGCCGGCATTGTGGACGTCACTGGTGCCAGCGTGGCTGGACTGTCTGCCTACAACATTGCACCCAAAGTGGTGGTGAGTACGGCTACCTTGCCCGGCAGCGCCCAGCAGTTGCTGAAGGTGGAGGTGTCCGTGACCGGCCCGCAAGGCTTGGTCAAACTCATTGGCTACCGCGGGGCCTATTGAACATGCGCGCGCACCACCTGTCACAACGCCGGCGACAAGCCCTTGAGCAGCGCCAGGCGCGGCGCTTTCCACCGCGCCTCGCCCACCGCGTTTTACGGACTGCGCAACGAGGCTTCACCCTGGTCGAAATGGTGATGGTGATCGTCATCCTGGGGGTGGTCAGCAGCATGGTGGCGGTGGCCATGCGCGGCCCGGTGGACGCCTACTTTGCAGCCGCCCGGCGCGCCGCCCTGACCGATGTGGCCGATGGTGTGATGCGCCGGTTGGAGCGCGACGTGCGCAAAGCCCTGCCCAACAGCCTGCGCACCCCCAGCAACCAATGCCTGGAATTCATTCCCACCAAGACCGGTGGCCGCTACCGCGCCGATGGCAGTGCGGCGGCGCTGAATTTCGATACCGCCGACACCGGCTTCAATATGCTGGGCCTCAACAGTGCGCTGCCAGCCGACCAGCGCATCGTGACCGGTGATGTGATCGTGGTCTACAACCTGGGGCCATCGGTGCCAGAGTCCGACACCTACCTGAACGTCAACACCTCGACAGTAACCGGCCTTGGTGTGGAAGCAGGTGGTGAGACCCCCATCAGCATTGCCAGCAAGCAGTTCCCCCTGGCCTCCGGTGGCAACCGCTTTCACGTGGTGCCGGGCGCCGAACGGGTGGTGTCCTATGTCTGCAGCGGCGGCGCCCTGTACCGCACGGTCAACGCCAGCAATTTCACTAGCAGTTGCCCTAGCAGCGGCGCCAAGGTGGCCGACCGGGTGGTTTGCAACTTTGACTACAGTGGCTCTGACCTGTCGCGCAATGCGCTGGTGCGCATCAATCTGCAAATCACCGACAGCAGTGGCAAGGAACCGGTGCAGCTGCAGCAGGAAGTGCACGTGAACAACACGCCATGACGCACGCCCAATTACGCGCCTTCATGCGCCCGCACCTTTGCCCCAGGCTGGGCCGGAACCGGTCCCGCACCAGCGGTTTCGCTGCCATTGCCGCCATGTTTCTGCTGGTGGTGCTGGCCGGACTGGGGGCGTTCATGGTGAGCTTTTCCAACACCCAGCAGCTCAGCGCGGCGCAGGATATCCAGGGCACGCGTGCCTACTGGGCGGCGCGTGCTGGCCTGGAGTGGGCGATTGCGGCGGTGGTGCTGAACCCGAGCGGCTGCCCGGCCTCGCCACCAACCAGCGTGGATACCGGCAGCAGCTTTCGTTTGGACATTGTCTGCACGCCCAGCAGCTACCTGGAGGGCGGCGCCACGGTGCAGATCTACACCTTTGAATCCAAGGCCAGCACCAATCCGGTTGCAGTGGGCTCCCTGGGCTTTGTGGAGCGCAGCCTGTCAGCCACCTACGAGGTGCCGCAATGAGCCCTGCGTGCTATCATTTTTGCCACATACAAAGGAATCGCGCATGAACATGGCCGCCGCAGCGCTGGGCACGCCCAATGCACCCGAAGCCCCGCCGGCCCCGCCTGGACGCCCGGAGAAGCTGCGTTTGGGCGATGTGCTGGTGCAGCAAAAGCTGATCTCCCAGGAGCAACTGCAGCAGACCCTGGATTTGCAGCGCAGCACCGGCAAAAAGGTTGGGCGCCTGCTGATCGAGACCGGCGTCATCACCGAAGAGCTGCTGGCCAACGGCCTGGCGCGTCAGCTGCGCATTCCCTTTGTCAACCTCAAGACCTTTCCCTTCCGCGCCGACGTCATCAAGCTGATGCCCGAAGCGGTGGCCAGGCGCTTCAAGGCGCTGGCCCTGGAAGACAAGGGTGATGTCTTGCTGGTGGCGCTGGCCGACCCGTTGGACTTGTTTGCCTACGACGAACTCACCCGCATCCTGAAGCGCAACATCGCCATTGCGGCGGTGCCCGAGGGCCAGCTGGCCGCCGCCTTTGACCGGCTCTACCGCCGCACCGAAGAAATCAGCGGCCTGGCCCGTGCCCTGGAAAAAGACCTGGGCGATGCGGTGGACTTTGGTGAGCTCACCGCCACCGTGGGCATTGAAGGTGCGCCGGTGGTGCGCCTGCTGCAGTCGCTGTTTGAAGACGCCATGCAGGTGGGTGCCTCGGACGTGCACATCGAGCCACAGGAAACCAGCCTGCAAATCCGGGTGCGAGTGGACGGCGTGCTGCAGGTGCAAACCCAGGCCGACAAGCGCATTGGTGGGGCGCTGGCGCAGCGCCTCAAACTCATGGCCGGGCTAGACATTTCCGAGAAACGCCTGCCTCAGGACGGACGATTCAGCGTGCGCCTGAAGGACCACACGATTGATGTGCGCCTCTCCACCTTGCCTACCAACTACGGCGAGTCGGCGGTGATGCGCCTGCTGGTGCAGGGCTCGGGCATGCGCCGCCTGGACAGCATTGGCATGCCGGAGGCCATGCTGGCGCGCTTTCGCGATTTATTGGGCCGCACCTCGGGCATGGTGCTGGTCACCGGCCCCACCGGTTCCGGCAAAACCACCACGCTGTACGCCGCCCTGGCGGAAGTGAATGCGACCGAGCTCAAGGTGATTACGGTGGAAGACCCGGTGGAATACCGCTTGCCGGGCCTGACCCAGGTGCAGGTCAACGACAAGATTGACCTGACCTTTGCCAAGGTGCTGCGCTCCTGTTTGCGCCAGGACCCGGATGTGATCCTGGTGGGCGAAATGCGCGACGCCGAGACTGCTGAAATCGGCCTGCGCGCCGCCATCACCGGTCACCTGGTGTTGTCCACCCTGCACACGCGCGATGCCATCAGCACGCCGTTTCGCCTGCTCGACATGGGGGTGCCGGCCTTTATGGTTTCCACCTCGCTGCAGGGCGTGATTGCGCAGCGCCTGGTGCGGCTGAACTGCCGCGAGTGCAGCGCGCCGCACACCCCTACAGCGCAGGAAAGTAGCTGGCTCAATGGCATGTTGAGCGGCTTGCTGAATAGCAACCCGGGCGCGGGCGACACGGTTAGCCCCAAGCGCGGCCTGGGCTGCTCGGTCTGCAACGGCACCGGCTACGCCGGGCGCCAGGGCGTGTACGAGCTGTTCGAGATGGATGCCTTGCTGACCCAGGCCGCCTCCAAGGCCGACCCGGCCGACTTTATGCGCATGGCGCGCGAGCGCATGAAGGGCCAGACCATGGCCTTCCACGCGCTGGAGCTGGTGCGCCAGGGCCGCACCTCGCTGGCCGAGGCCATGCGCATCGGTTTTGAAATCGACGCAGCCGAAGCAGAGGGCTAGGGCAGATGGCCACCTACGCCTGGCGCGGACGCAATAACCGGGGAGAGGCCGTCAACGGCGAGTTGGAGGCCATGACCGAGGGCGGCGTGGCTGACCAGTTGCTGGCCATTGGCGTGGCGCCGGTGCATATCGCACTGACAGAGGGTGCCAAGGTGGAGCAGGGCGAGGGCCTGTTGGCACGCCTGAACCGTCAACCGGTGGTGGTGGACGACCTGCTGGTGTTCTCGCGCCAGATGTACACCCTGAACAAGGCCGGTGTGCCCATTTTGCGGGCCTTTGCCGGCCTGCAGGCCTCGGCCAGCAAACCGGCGATGGTGGACTTGTTCAAGGACATTCGCTCCAGCCTGGACCAGGGGCGTGAGCTGTCGGCCGCGCTGGCGCGCCACCAAAACCTGTTTGGCGCCTTCTACATTTCCATGGTGCGGGTGGGCGAGATGACCGGCAAGCTCACCGAGGTGTTTTTGCGCCTGAACGAGCACATGGAGTTCGAGCGCGATGTGCGCGAGCGCATCAAGCAGGCCACGCGTTACCCGATGTTCGTGATGATCGCCATGGGGCTGGCGGTGGTCATACTGAATGTTTTTGTGATCCCGGTGTTTGCCAAGGTGTTTGCCGGCTTCAACGCGCAGCTGCCCCTAATCACGCGCGGCCTGCTGGCATTTTCGGGCTGGATGGTGGCCTGGTGGCCGCTGCTGATTGCGCTCAGCATTGCCGTCGTGCTGGGTGCACGCAGCTATGTGCGCACCCCCACAGGCCGTTACTGGTGGGACGCACGCAAACTCAAACTGCCCATCATTGGCGACATCATCCTGAAGGCCACACTGGCACGCTTTGCACGCAGCTTTGCGCTCTCCAGCCAAAGCGGCGTGCCGCTGGTGCAGGCCCTTACCGTGGTCGCACAGACGGTGGACAACGCTTTCATTGGCAGCCGCATCGAGCAGATGCGCGACGGCATTGAGCGCGGCGAAAGCATTTCCCGCTGTGCCTCGGCCACCGGTGTGTTCACGCCGGTGGTTTTGCAGATGATCAATGTCGGGGAAGAAACCGGTGAGCTCGACAACCTGCTGTTCGAGATTGCCGACATGTACGAGCGCGACACCGACTACGCCATCAAAGGCTTGTCGGCCGCCATCGAGCCGATTCTGCTGGCCGTCATAGCCGGTCTGGTGCTGCTGCTGGCGCTGGGCGTCTTTCTGCCGCTGTGGAACCTGGGCCAGGCCGCCATGGGCAAGGGTGGTGGCTAGCATGGGCAGGCCGAATTGATACGGGCCAGCACGCGCCGGGGCCTGGAGTGGAGCTTGCTGCTGCTGATCATTCTGTTGGCGGCGGGCTTTTACGTCCGTGAGTTCCGCCTGGTGCAAGCCCAGGGTGAAGTGGCGGCGGTGAAAACCACCCTGGGCGCGCTGCGCACCGCCTTGCTCATCGACCACCTCAAGAGCCTGGTGGATGGCACGGCCAGCGCCGGGGCGGTGCAAAGAAATCCCTTTCTGCTGCTGGACCATGCGCCGGTCAACTACGCCGGTGTGCTGGCGGGCGGCGCCGGGCGGGTGTTGCGACCTGGCACCTGGGTGTTTGATGCCGTCTGTGGCTGCATCGGCTACGAGCCCCTTTATCCGCAGGACCTGAGCACACCGGTGGATGCGCCTGGCCTGTGGTGGCGCGTCAGCGCTGAGGCGCCACCGCTGCAAATACAGGCTCTGCAGCGCTATGTCTGGCTGGGGCAGGTGCTGGAATGAGTGGAATCTGCAACAGTTTCATATTTGCCGATTAGAAATTTGTGAGATTGTTCAGCGACCTACATATTCCTCAGTATGATTGCCGCCAAACCGTTGGTTAGTGGTTTTATATAAACATCTTTTGAAAGGCGACACCGTGAAAAATGAGCAACGTGGCTTTACCCTGATTGAGCTGGTGATGGTTATCGTGATTCTGGGCGTGCTGGCCGCTGTGGCTCTGCCCAAGTTTGTGGATCTCGGTAGCCAAGCCCGCAGTGCTGCGATTTCCGGTGCTGCCGGTGCGCTGTCCTCTGCTGCTGCCATCAACTACTCTGGTTACCAAGCCAATAGCGCCTTGGCCGGTGTGGTGCGCTTGAGCGCGGCAGGTGCGGGTGCCACCCTGCGGGCCAATATGGCTACATGGGATGCCAAGTTCGCCATTGGCACCGACGGCACCTGTGCTGCTGTTGCTGCTGGCGGCACCGTCCAGGTGACCTTGTCGCACACGGATAGCTCGGCCAATACGGCCACCGCCACCATCATCTGCACGGGCTGATTTTTTTGCATTGCCGCAATGGCCGCTGGTGCGTCTGCAGGACGCCGGCGGCCATTCTTGTTGGAGAGACCGCATGAGCCGTGCCACCGAAGCCGCTGTTGCACTGAATGAGGCTTTTGCCAAGTGCATTCCAGCGAACCAGAAGAAGCGTTTGAGTGATGCCGAATGGGCCAGCTCGCTGCAAAAATTCCACCGCGCTGCCAGCGAAATACGCACCCACCTGGCGCTGGGCCCCATAGGGCGCGCCTTGGCCACCTACCACTTTCAAAAGCTGCTGCTCCAGGCCGGCTTTGACGCCGGCATTGTTCGCAAGGTGGTGTTCTCGCTGGTGCTCAACGCCTTTACTGTCAAGGCATGAGCGGCTGGAGCGACTGGTTGGCCCAGCGGATTGAGCGCTGGCTGCTGCGCTTCCAGACCCGGCATGCCTTGCTGGCGCCTGTGCACACGCTGGCACCAGCGCACGCGCTGGCGGCAGACCCCGCCGCCAAACTGCTGCTGCACGTGGGCTGCGGCACCGCCTACATGGCCACGCTGCCGGTACCGGGCTTTCGCGCCAACCCCTGGCGTGAATTGCGCCTGGATGCCGATGCCTCGGTAGGCCCCGACATCGAAGGCAGCATGACCGATATGGCCGCAGTGGCCACCGGTTCGGTGGATGCGGTCTATTCCTCGCATGGCATAGAGCACCTGTATTGGCATGACGTGCCCCGCGCTTTGGCCGAGTTTTTGCGCGTCTTGCGGGACGATGGCTTTGCCGTCATCACCTGCCCCGATGTACAGGCCGCTGCCGCCATGATTGCCGAGGACCGCATGTTCGATACCGCCTATGAGTCGCCGGGCGGCACGATTACCCCCTTTGACATCCTCTACAGCTACCGGCCCTATGTGGAGCAAAACCCGCAGTGGATGTCGCACCACTGCGGGTTTACCTTGAGCACACTGATTCAGGTGCTGCGCAATGCCGGTTTTGCGGCGACCGCAGGCTTCAGGCGCATCGGTGGCTTTGACCTGTGGATCGTGGCCAGCAAAAGCCCACGTCCCGAGCCGGAGATGCGGGCCCTCGCCCAAGCCTATTTGGTGCCGGTTGTGTTGGCGAACGCATGAGCCTGCTGTCCGTATGAGCTTTCTGGCGCGTTGGGTGTCGCTGTGGTTGGACCGGCGTGGCCTGGGCCATGTGGCCGATACCCTGGACCAGCGCAGCGCAGCGCAGGGCAATGTGCTGGCACTGCACGACATGGCGCGGCGCACCCTGGCCCGGGGGGAGCCGCAGGCAGCGCTGCCGCTCTTGCAGCAGGCTCTGGCCATCCAGCCCCAGGCCGCTGATCTGTGGTGCAGTCTGGGCGCGGCCCGCCGCCAGGGCGGCGATTTTCCGGGCGCGCGCGCAGCCTATGAACAAGCCCTTCAGTACAAGCCCGACTACCCCGAGGTGCTGAGCAACCTGGGCGAGTGGCATATTGCCAGCGGCCAGCCGACAGAGGCCTTGCCCTGGCTGGAGCGCGCCCTGCGGTGCGCACCCCGTTTTGTGCAGGCGCGCATCAACCAGACCGCGGCCCTGTTTGAGTTGGGCCGCTACGCGCAGGCCCGCGCACTGGCCGAGCAAATTGCCCAGGACGAACCGGGCAGCGCCCAGGCCTGCCTGAACCTGGGCAATGTACTGGTGCACAGCGGCAAAACCAAGCTGGGCATCAAGCAATACAAAAAGGCGCTGGAGCTGCAACCGGGCTACCCGGAGGCGCATTTCAATTTGTCCTCCCTGCTGGGCTCCAAGGAAGACCAGGTCAAGGCCCTGGGCTACCTCAAGCGCCGCCTGGAAGAGAGCGGCGACAGCCTGCAAAACCTGGGCATGCTGGCCTCGGCCTACCAGGCCGCCGGCGAGTTAGAAAATGCCGAAAAAATGTGCCGCCAGATGTTGCAGCGCCAGGGCGACAACCTGACCGCGCTGATTACCCTGGGCTCCTGCCTGAGCACCGGCGGCGACGCCGCCGCCGCGGTGCAGCTCTACCAGCAAGTGATGCAGCGCGATCCTTCGCAGGCGGGCATGGCCTCCAACCTGGTTTTTGAATGCAACAACATCCAGTCGCTGGACCGGGCGCAGCTGTTTGAAAAGCACCGTGCCTGGGCCCAGACTTTCGAGCAGCCCCTG